>JBOFGC010000548.1:0-4388 GCA_051648945.1 Bacilli bacterium | reverse complement strand
GAAGGGAACATGGGTCTGTTAAAAGCTGTTGAAAAATTTGACTGCTCAAAAGGATTCAAATTTAGTACATATGCAACATGGTGGATTCGCCAAGCGATTACACGTGCGATTGCTGACCAAGCGCGTACAATTCGTATTCCGGTTCACATGGTTGAGACGATTAACAAGCTTATTCGTGTTCAACGTCAATTGTTGCAAGATTTAGGTCGCGAACCTTCTCCAGAAGAAATTGGAGAAGAAATGGATTTACCGCCAGAAAAAGTACGCGAAATTTTAAAAATTGCACAAGAGCCAGTTAGTCTTGAAACGCCGATTGGTGAAGAAGACGATTCGCACTTAGGTGATTTTATCGAAGACCAAGACGCAACAAGTCCTTCTGAACATGCTGCGTATGAGTTGTTAAAAGAGCAGTTAGAAGATGTGTTAGACACATTAACCGACCGTGAAGAAAATGTACTACGACTCCGATTTGGTTTAGATGATGGTCGTACACGTACGCTAGAAGAAGTAGGTAAAGTATTCGGCGTAACACGCGAACGTATTCGTCAGATTGAAGCAAAAGCACTTCGTAAACTACGTCATCCGTCACGTAGTAAACGATTAAAAGATTTCTTAGAATAGAAAAAAGGTCTAGTTTCTTAATAGAAACTAGACCTTTTTCATATGTTTTCTGGCGTGTTGACAAGGTATAATGAATGAAAGTAGATGTAGGAGTGATTATTTTGAAAGAAGAACGTAAGCAAGTTATCATCGAAGAAATCCTTTTTTGGAAGCAAAACAAACTCCTCCCACTCGAATATTGTGATTATCTGTTCGCATTTTATTCTGCCGGAGACGAAGAGAACGTACATAAATATCGTAAAGTACCCCCATTTGTAGTCCTTCATACAATGATTATGTTGTTATTTATCCCTATTTTTTTCGTATTCTTATTTACAGACAGTGCCCCGACTTCCATAGAACTTGTGAGCATGAGTGTGATGGTTCTTTATGCATTTACAGTCATGTTATTCAATTTGAAAATGCGAGGCTGGTTTTTTCATTTAGGTACAACACTTGGATTTTTTCTTTTATTTTTATTTACGTTACATAACTATTGGGATCAAATATTACCACAGTCGTTACTTTTTGCAATTTATACTACACAAATGGTATTTTGGGTAGCTGTTGGACAAAAATTGCGTGTTAGCTACTTGTTTTGGGGTGGGCTGTTAGGTGCGATTGCCATTCTAATCTTTGGATTTCTCTTAAAGTAGGGATTTATGAACACCAATCATGTAAAAAACGTGAAAACAGTAGATTTATTACTTTAATATTACACATTTTTAGAGTAAAATATAGATTGTTCAGAAATTTCTAACAGGGGTATTTAGGGGGATGAGACAATGAAACGCAATCCATTAATTCCGTTTGCTGCAATTGCGGTATTTGGTATTATTTTGACAGTAGTACTTTCGTATGTAAGCTTGAACCAGGCTGAGAAAATTGCGAGTGAAAAAGAAGGCGGCTCAGGCGAAACTGCTGTATTTAATCCTGAAGCGTTTGCAGGAAAATCTTGTATTACGTGTCACGGTGACAATTTAGAAGGCAAAAATGGCGCACCTGCATTAAAAGATGTAGGTAGTCGTTTAGATGCTGCGAAGATTAAAGAAGTGTTGTTAAATGGACAAAACAATGGCATGATGCCTCCGGGTCTAGTGCCAGCAGACAATGTAGATGCTATGGCAAAATGGTTGTCAGAACAAAAATAAGTGCAAAAAGATTTCAACAGTATTGTTATGTTGAAATCTTTTTTTTGTTCGTTTGACAGACAGTGTTTCCTACATTATCTTTAAATAGAGAAAAATATAGATGTTTGAAGGTGTAAAGAATGAATGAAAATCAACTATCACAACGCTTACAACGCGTGACAGATTGGGTCGTCCCTGGAAAACCGCTTGCGGATATTGGATCGGATCATGCCTACTTACCGTGTTTTGCTGTTCTTAGTGGGAAAGTACCATCGGCAATTGCGGGAGAAGTCGTTGTTGGTCCGTATGAAAGTGCAAAATCGGAAGTGCGAAGAAATGGATTGTCTGACCGTATCGATGTTCGATTAGGAAGTGGACTACTTGTTTTACATAAAGGCGAAGTTTCATCGATAACGATTGCCGGGATGGGTGGAGCGCTCATTCGTGATATTTTAGTACAAGGCAGTCATCTGCTAGACGGCACTGAGCGATTAGTGTTGCAACCGAACATTGCAGCGCACCATATTCGTGAATGGGCAGTAGAGCACAGCTATCACATTATTGGAGAAGACATTTTAGAAGAAAACGATAAAATATATGAAATCGTAGTGCTAGAAAAAACAGAAAACGCAGTACACTATACACGTGAAGAACTGATTTTTGGGCCATTTTTAATGAAGAAACGTGCGGAATGTTGGTTAAAAAAATGGCAACATGAAATTGCGCAACGTGAACGAGTAATCAATGAAATATTGACACGCTCGAAAAAATCGGAGAGCAATGAACGAATCGCTACGCTACGTGAAGAAAGTGAATGGATGAGAGGTGTGTTGAAATAATGAATGAAACAACGATTGGCGCAGTTTGTAAAGCACTTGAAAAATCGTACGCACCTAGACTTGCAGAAGACTGGGATAATGTAGGTTTGCTACTCGGAAATAGTAAAGCGAAAGTAACTAACATCTTAACAACACTGGATGTCACAGACGCAGTTGTAGATGAAGCGATTGCATGTGGAGCGAACTTAATCGTTGCCCATCATCCACTTATTTTCAAAGGACTAAAGTCGCTGACACAGCAGACACCACTTGAAACTTTAGTGTGTAAACTAATCAAGCATGATATTGCCGTTTTTGCTGCGCATACGAACTTGGATACAGCAGACAATGGGCTTAACGATTGGTTAGCAGAAGAACTGCAATTAGGTGAAACGTCATTACTCGTTCCGACGAAAAAAGAGGCGTTTGAAAAAGTTGTTGTTTACGTTCCTGCAACTCATGTAGAAGTGGTGAGTGATGCGCTACACCGTAGTGGTGCAGGTATACAAGGTGATTATAGTGATTGTGCTTTTTATACAGAAGGCATCGGTACATTTCGACCGTTAGAGGGAAGTAACCCGTTCATCGGAGAAACCGGTGAGGTAGCACGGATTGAAGAGGTTCGATTAGAAATGCTTGTCCATCCTTCCGTTCGACCAGCAGCGATTGCAGCAATGATTGCTGCGCATCCGTACGAAGAAGTGGCCTATGATGTTTTTCCTGTGAGCAATGTAGAAGTGAAAAATGGCTATGGGCGCGTTGGACGATTGCCACAACCAATGACGCTTCTTGCGTTCAGTGCATTTGTAAGTGAAAAGCTAGGTACAGCGGGTGCACGATTTGTCGGCACACCTGACCGTATGATAAGTAAAGTTGCGATTCTAGGTGGCAGTGGTGACAGTTTTTGGCGCTATGCATTAAGTAAAAATGCGGACGTCTATGTAAGTGGTGATATTTCGTATCATCATGCATTAGATGCGCTAGCAGAAGGCTTAAGTATCGTTGATCCAGGTCACTATATGGAAAATATCGCAAAACATGGATTGGTAAAAGAACTACAACTCTTCCAAAGTGATTATCAGTGGAACTATGAGGTGTTTGCATCGAAAGTAAACACCGAACCGTTCTCATTCGTACATAAATCATAAATAAAGTACAAATAACCCCCTTTGCCAATGCGGCAAGGGGGTTATGTATGTTTTGCGCACAATCACGTTCTACGGGCAAGTATGGCGTTCTGGGCGTAGGGCTTAGAGAAAGGTAGGGAAGCGTCTCTATTTAAAGCAAATACTTACGCACAATCGCCGCAACACCATCTTCATTATTACTCAGTGTCACCTCATCGGCAATTGCCTTCACATGTGGTTTTGCGTTGCCCATGGCCACACCAAGACCAGCGAATTGTAACATCGCAATATCATTATCCGAATCACCGCACGCAATCACTTGTGCAGGTGTCAACTCAAGACGCTCAAGCAATAAACCGAGACTTTTTCCCTTGTTTACGCCTTTTTTCGTAAATTCAAGAAAGAAAGGTTTTGAACGCACAATTTCAAATTGCGTATCAAACTCTTTTTGAAGTGTTCCCTGAATCTTTTCAATATGTTCAGGCGTTGAAGAAAGTAAAACTTTAGGAACGTCCTTGTGAATCCGTTCCACAAAATCTGGAACAACTTCAGAAGGTAATCCAGTCAGTTTAATGCTGTAGTCGGTGTATTGATTTTTCTCGTCTGTAATGACAATGTTGTCAAAATAAGCATGAATGAACGTTTTTTCTCTTTTGGCAACTTGCTTAATAAGCGCGATATCATCTGTTGTTAAATAATCGGAATGAAGAACT
>JBOFGC010000547.1:0-2500 GCA_051648945.1 Bacilli bacterium | reverse complement strand
GGAGTCAGGGCGGCAACTGAACGAGACGTATAGCAAATTTGTGCAAAACTTTTTACCGAAGTATGGTCGACCAGATGTTGAAAAAATAGAAAATCTATCGCTTGCAATTATCGTCGACCAGAAAAGACTTGGTGGGAATTCACGTTCGACACTTGGCACGATTACAGACATCCAGCCACTACTACGCCTTCTCTTTTCAAGACTTGGTTCTCCGATAGTTGGTCCTGCGTACTATTATTCTTTTAATGATCAACATGGCATGTGTAAATGTTGTGAAGGTATAGGGCGCATGGTGACGCTTGATATTGAAAAAGCTGTCGATAAAGAAAAGTCGTTAAACGAAGGTGCAATCCTTTTACCAGGCTACACAGTTGGTGGCTGGGTGTGGAAATCGTATGCGTCTACAGGATATTTTGATTGTGATAAGAAGATTAAAGACTATACCGAAGAAGAATATGAGAAATTGTTTTATTGTAAGGCGGAGAAAATAAAGTCGGGAATCGTTGACGGTATGAATACGACGTACGAAGGTCTTGTTGAACGATTTATGCGTCAAAACATTAAAGCTGAAGGTGAAAAGTCAGAAGCCGCACAAAAGAAAATCGCACGTTTTGTAACGGAGCAAATCTGTAGTGATTGTCATGGCAAACGCTATAATGACGAGGTGCTTTCAACAAAAATCATGGGACATTCTATTGCAGATTTCGCGGCGCTTCAGATTGATAAGTTGCTAGAAGTTGTGGCGCAAATCGAAGACGCAGGAGTTGCTCCGGTAGTGGAGAACTTGCAGGAACGTCTGCGTGATTTGGTTGAAATTGGCTTAGAGTATGTGACACTTGACCGCGAAACATCGACGTTATCAGGCGGAGAATCACAGCGCGTAAAGATGGTGAAACATTTACGTAGTAGTTTGACGGACGTTGTTTATATATTTGATGAGCCGAGCATTGGTCTGCATCCACGTGATGTACACCGTTTAAATGAACTGCTAATTAAACTGCGAGACAATGGGAATACGGTCATTGTCGTCGAACATGACCCAGATGTAATCAAAGTCGCCGATCATATCGTTGACGTAGGCCCACATGCAGGAGCAAATGGCGGGACAATTACGTTTGAAGGAAGTTATGAACAATTACTGCAGTCAGACACGTTAACAGGTACACATCTTGGGAAAGAATTACCGCTAAAAGCAGACGTTCGAAGCAGTGATGAATTTTATGAAACGAAAAAAAGTTCGCTGCACAACCTTAAAGATGTAGCTTTACGCGTACCTAAAAGTGTATTCACAGTCGTGACAGGCGTTGCCGGCTCAGGAAAATCAACGCTAGTAAATGGCGTGTTTGCGAAAGAATATCCGGATGCAGTAATTATTGACCAATCAGCGGTAAGTGCAAATTTACGTTCAAATCCTGCAACATTTACAGGAATTATGGATAAAATTCGTAAATTATTTGCAGATGAAAACAATGTAAGTGCCGGTCTGTTTAGTTATAACTCAGAAGGTGCATGTGTGGAATGTTCAGGGCGCGGATTTGTTGAAAATAATTTAGCGTTTATGAGTGGTGTGGAAAGTGTTTGTGAAGAATGTGGAGGCAATCGTTTTAAGCATGAAGTTCTTCAATATACGTACAACGGAAAAACAATCGTCGAAGTGTTGGAAATGACGATTGATAAAGCACTTACATTTTTTACAGCGACAGACATTAAGAATAAACTAAAACATATTGCGGATGTTGGGTTAGGTTATATGACGCTCGGACAGCCGCTTGATACGCTTTCGGGTGGAGAATGCCAAAGACTAAAATTGGCGAAAGAGTTAACCAAAAAAGGGAATATCTACATTATGGACGAGCCGACAACAGGATTACACATTTCTGATATAACAGCGATTTTAAACATTATTAATCGACTCGTCGATAAAGGGAACACAGTAATTGTCATCGAACATAACCTTGATATCATTCGAAATGCGGATTGGATTGTTGATGTAGGGGTTGATGGCGGAAGTAAAGGTGGAGAAATTCTGTTTGAAGGACCACCGGAAGCTCTTAAAAATTGTACACGTTCGATTACAGCAGAATACCTGTAAAGCAAGATAAAGTCTAGGTTTTCCGAATGTAAAAAGTGTTTTACATTGTGAAAATGGACGATGGAAAACACGTTAGATGGCGCACTATGATTGGCGAGGTTAGTCTGAATGTGCAGGAGGGATGCAACATGGAAATTGGTACACAAATACGAAAATATCGGTCGACGCTCGGTTTTTCACAAGACGCGTTAGCGGAAAAAATCTACGTTACACGCCAAACAATTTCAAATTGGGAAAACGCAAAAAACTATCCTGATGTCAAAAGTTTAGTGTTGTTAAGTACCGTATTCGACGTCTCTCTTGACACGTTAATTAAAGGAGATCTCGAACGAATGAAAGAAGAAATTCGAACAGAAGACGTTGCGCATTTTAAACAGGAGAGTACAATTTTTAGTTGGTTAATGATTG
>JBOFGC010000546.1:0-3876 GCA_051648945.1 Bacilli bacterium | reverse complement strand
CTTGTCGCTAATTTGGGAACTCGACTAAACGGAACATCTGTCTCAACATTGTCACTTAATGATCTAAGAATATCTGGTAAATCCGTCACAATTGCTGGACTCATTAGTTTATCTGCTAATGCTTTAATAACCATTTGTTGACGTTTTTGACGCCCTAAATCACCTTCTGGGTCTTCATAACGCATACGTACATACCAAAGGCCACGGCGTCCTTCAAGATGAATGCGACCTTCTGGATAATCAAAGCCTTTGTCCGACCATGCAAACGGATTGTCGACTTCTACACCACCAACTGCATCCATTAATGAAATTAAACCGTCCATATTGATTTTCACATAATAGTCGATTGGCATATCAATCCAATCGCTTACTGTTGCAATCGTTGTTGGAAGTCCTGAACGACTATACGACTCATTTATTTTACCCGTATGATCGAAACCTGTGTAGGTTACATATAAATCACGCGGTATGCTTAGCATTTTTGTTGATTTTGTTTTTGGATTTACTGTTGCAACAATGAGCGTATCTGCACGACCAATGTCATCCTCACGTTCATCAACACCTGCTAATAAAACAGTGAGCGGCTCCGCATTATCAATACGCGAATGGTCGCCACCTTCGTCTCCTGTAAAAATCTTTTTAATATCTAGTACTGCATTTACTCCAAAGTATAAACCTATTGCAAGTCCCGCCATGACGATGAGTAATAAAACATTTTTCCATCGAATTTTCCCACGACGTTTTGCTCGTTTTCTTTCCGAACGCAAAAGTAATCACCTGTCTCTTTCTCTATTTCACATGAAGTTTAATCAAAGCTACCGCTATCGCTCGAAGACGAATCATAACTATCGTTTGAAAAATCACTCGTACCAATATCACTAAACCATGTAGAATCGTCCGAAGAAAAAGGTAAATCTTCAATTCCATTCATATCATTTAGTAATGAAGTATCACTTAGCGATTGCATTTCCGTCAGTTCACCTTCTGTTATGTCGAATTGTTGCAGTAGTTCATTTTGAACCATGATGACACCAATGACAGTTGGTAGAATCGTAGCTATGTGCAGCATTTGCCAATCATGCGATGTAATTTTATTTGTTTCTTCAAAATGTTGCTCAACTTTTGTTAGTTTCTCTTTTTCTGATGTTGAAAGCCTATCATAGACTTGCTCTTTCTTTTCTAGTGATAGATGGGTCCACGTAGTACAAAAGTTGTTAATGGTACGATTTTTCGTCCATTCTATAAATCTTTTAATTAATTGAATGTCTTCTTTTGAATAAGAGAGTGCTTTCTTTGGCGTGTATTGCTTGTTATGATCCACACGGGTTGTAATCTCTTTCCATGTGTTCTCTTCACTTATTCCAATTTCACTGTACCATTCGTTTTTTCTCTCATTCGAAAGTGCATTGTATTTCTCTACGACATCGACAATTCGATGATGTAATAACTGTACTTTTTCCTTTTGCTTAGCGCTCTGATAGACCGAAACAAAAATAATGACAACGAAAAATAGGAAGAAGATTATCATATCACTACCTCCAAAATTACATTCTATTCGTATTGTACTACACAATTATATTTTATTACATTTTTTTCGAAAAAATGCACACACTTCACAATAAATGATAGAATATTCACATATTACTCAAAAGGAGATAGATATATGTTAAATTTCGGTAATGAAGGTTTTTTTATGTCTTTACTCGCTGTGTATGTTATTCCAATCACAATTACATTAGTTTGTATTTATGTGGCAAATTCGGTAGGTAGTAAACTTATCTCTGCTTTTTTTAAAGCAAGAAATGCAAGAATGTCAGACGAAAACCGTATCCGTCAAAGCATCACACTTGAAAAATTATCACAAAACATTTTAAAGTATGTCGTCTATGGTATCGGTCTTGTCATGTTGCTCGGTATGTTCATCAACATTGGTCCATTGCTTGCGAGTGCGGGCGTACTCGGCCTCGCTATTGGTTTTGGTGCACAAGGACTTGTGAAGGACGTTGTTACTGGTTTTTTTATTCTTTTTGAAGACCAGTATGCTGTTGGTGACCGTGTGAAAATGAATGGTATTGAGGGCAATGTCATTGAGCTTGGACTTCGTACGACAATCATTCGCGGTGATAACGATGAACGCTTTTTTATTGCTAACAGTAGTATTACGCAAGTGTGTAATTTGAGAGATGTGAAGGCAGAACCAGATGTAAGTGAATAAAAAAATGTCTCGGCGATTGCTCGCACGAGACACTTTTTTTATAATTTTGTTACGCGCACAAACGTTCCGCTTACGACACATAACATCATGCTTTCTGACGCTCCGACCGTTCCGAAATCATAATCGATACCAATAATCGCATTCGCACCGCGATCACGTGCACGTTCAATCAATTCGTTTAATGCTGTTTGAGATGATTCTTGGATTTTACCTTCATATTGACCTGAGCGGCCACCAAAAATATCTGTTAATCCTGCTAAAAAGTCGCGTCCGATGTTTGCACCCATAATCGCTTGTGCTGTGTCGACACCTAAATACTCTTCAATGCGATAGCCTTCTAAGTTCGGGGTTGTTGCTACAATCATTGTAAATCCTCCTCATCATCGTTATACATAGAGTATAGCAAATTTCCAGGAGAAATTCAGTTAATTACCTAAGTGTTGTCCATTACTTGCAATTACTTCTTTATACCAATGAAAACTCTTTTTACGATAGCGTTTTAATGTTCCACTACCATCATTATTTTTATCTACGTAAATATAGCCATAACGTTTTTTCATTTCGGCAGTAGATGCACTTACTAAATCAATCGGTCCCCACGATGTGTAACCCATTAAATCGACACCATCTTCTATCGCGTTCCACATTTCTTTCATATGTTCACGTAGATAGTCGATGCGATAATCGTCTTCTACTGTTCCATTTTCTAATACGTCTACTGCGCCGAATCCATTTTCTACAATAAATAACGGTTTTTGATAACGATCATAAAGAATGTTTAACGCAATACGAAGTCCTACCGGGTCGATTTCCCAGCCCCACTCAGACGTTTTCAAGTGTGGATTTTTCACTCCACCAAAAATCATATTTCCTTCCGCAACAACATGGTCTTCCGGCGTTGCAGATGCAGCTGTGCTGTTGTAGTAACTAAATCCAAGGAAATCGACAAGATGTTCTCGTAAAATCGCTTCGTCTTCTGACTGCATTTTAATTTCTATGCCATGTTCTTTAAAGAATTTTTTCGTGTATGATGGATAATATCCGCGCACCTGAACATCAGTGAAAAATAACGTTTGTCGGTCCAGCATGAGTGCCGCCCAAACATCTTCTGGTTTTGCACTAATTGAATAGGTCGGTGTGTAGGCAAGCATACAGCCAATTTGCCCACCTTCAACTTTCGCATGGCCATCACGAACTGCAAGTGCACTTGCAACGAACTGATGATGTGCTGCTTGATACATCGCATTCTTTTCGTTTTCGCCTTTCTCAAAGAGAAGCCCTCCACCTGTAAACGGTGCGTGTAGAACGAAATTGATTTCGTTGAATGTCATCCAGTATTTCACTTGATTGCCATAGCGCTCGTATAATGTGTTTGCAAAGCGTAAATAAAAATCAATGAGCTGGCGATTTTTCCAACCGCCGTACTTTTTAATCAAGCCCAGTGGCATTTCATAGTGACTAATCGTAACAATCGGTTCGATGTTATGTTTTTTTAATTCAGCAAACACTTCATCATAGTAGCGCAAGCCTTCTTCATTTGGCGTTGTTTCATCACCATTTGGAAAGATACGTGTCCATGCGATACTCATTCGAAAACATTTGAAACCCATTTCTGCAAAAAGAGCAATGTCTTCTTTAAAACGGTTGTAATAGTCGATGGC
>JBOFGC010000545.1:0-5990 GCA_051648945.1 Bacilli bacterium | reverse complement strand
TTCATTCGATCCTTACAGTGGTTCATTCGGCCCTTACGTTAGCTCATTCGGCCCTTACGTCAATTCATTCGGCCCTTACGTCAATTCATTCGACCCTTACGACCGTTCATTCGGCCCTTACTCCGAGTCATTCGGCCCTTACGTCAATTCATTCGACCCTTACGACCGTTCATTCGGCCCTTACTCCGAGTCATTCGGCCCTTACGACCGTTCATTCGGCCTTTACTCCGGTTCATTCGACCCTTACGACCGTTCATTCGGCCTTTACTCCGATTCATTCGACCCTTACAGTGGTTCATTCGACCCTTACGTCAATTCATTCGGCCCTTACGACAGCTCATTCGATCCTTACGTCAATTCATTCGGCCCTTACGACAGCTCATTCGACCCTTACGTCAATTCATTCGACCCTTACGACAGCTCATTCGATCCTTACGTCAATTCATTCGGCCCTTACTCCGGTTCATTCGATCCTTACGTCAATTCATTCGGCCCTTACAGATGAAATACCAAAAAGCCCTCCTACTAAAGAAGGGCTTCTTAATTATTGCTTCTCTCGTGCGTTATGAATGCGCTCCATATACACTTTTCCTTGTTCTTCAATTTCTACTTGTTCTAGAATATGTTCTTTTCGATTCCAATAGAGTGTCATATAGCCACTTACTAGAATTCCTAATACAACAAAATACATCCACCACGGCAACGTCTCTAGCATCCCACTCACTCCTACCAATTTAATTACTCTATTCTATGAGTAAGGACGGGCATATAGAACAATTTTGCTAGGTTGTTAATACAATTTGTTGTTCGTTTGGAACAAGTGATAAAATATTATCGTCGCAACTAAAATAGACAAATTGCGTTTTTGGCGCCATCGATTGTAACAAACCAAACATTTGTTGACGTCGCTCATTGTCATAGTGAACAAATGCATCGTCGAACCAGAGCGGGAAAGGATAGCTCGATGTCATTCCTAGTGCCAGCGATAAGCGAATCGACACTGCTAATTGTTCTTTCGTCCCTTGACTCAACACTTCAACTGAAAATACACGACCTTCTGTTTGACGAACACTAAATCCATCTTTTTTCGTATAAAACACTTCAATATAGCGGTGGTTTGTAATATAACTAAAAATCTCACTACACTTCATTAGGAATAGTGGTAATTGATTAGACTCAAACTGTGAAATGGCATATTTCACACTGTCGCTATACAACTTTAATTCTGCATAATGAAGTACTTTTTCTTTCAATTGTTCACTCAACATACGGATTTGTTGCTCTATTTCCCATTTTTCCGAACTGCGATACACGACTTCTAATCCTGTTTTCAGTTTTGTAAGTTCCATGCCTACATCACTGAGATCTTTAGAAACAACTTTATATTGCTCGCCACATGTAACATACTGCTCTAACATGTTCTCAAAACTTTGGCGTTTCTCATCGTTTGACTCACCGCTCAGTTTTTCATATAGGCGTTCGACTTCTCCATGCTGAATTAAAAAATCAGCTAATTGTTGGCGCGTATTCTTTTTTTCATTTAACGCATCAAAGTTCGCGAAAAATGCATCATAATTTTCTACACCACAAACTTGGAACATATGTTGATGCGTACTTCGTAGGTGTTCACATTCTACTTCACGGTCATACATTTCCTTTTCTACTGCACTTATTTCATTTTTCAATACGAATAAGTCACTCATGTGGTTTTCATAGTGTGAAAGTGTACCTTGAAATTGCTCTAAACATGCAGTGAGCGGCTTTGGTTGAAAAGGCGTTTTTGTTGCTACGCTAAGGTCTTGTAAAAACTGTGTTACACTTTCATTCCACTCTTTTTGTAGCGTTGCATTTTTTTCCCATTTTCTTATAAGTCCTTGAACATTTTTCCATTCGTTTAAAAGAGCTATCTGTTTTTCAATCGAATCGATTTGAAGGCGTTCAGGAAGTGAAGCCTTCAGTATTCCCCATTCACTATTCCATGATTGCTTCTTAACGGCCCACTCTTCATTTCCATTTAGAATACGGTCCAGTTTGAATTGAATGTCGTTGCTAATTTTTTTAAGCACTTCCATTTCTAATGTTGCCGCTTTGTCTTGTGCTAATCGTCGCTCAGCTTCTGATAGGCCCATACTAATATTTTTTGAAAGGTTTGCCTGTTTGTTCAACAACTCTTGTATTGCTTCCATCTGAATAGCGAGTAATTCTTGAATTTTCAATCGTTGTTTATGTGTCCAAACAGATAATGCTGTAAATGTGACCGCAAATGCACCGATGAGTCCGCCGATGATTGTTTCGTTGTACACAACAGCAACGACACTCAAAATGGCAAGAAGTGATGCAATGACAATAAATAGCTTCATCGTATTTTTATGTTTCTCTTCACCATTTCGAGCATTTTTCAAAGCATTTTGAAGCTCGTCTTCTTTTTCTCGAATACTCAAATCTGCTTGTTGCTTTTCAGCATGTGCAATTCGAGCACTTTCACAAAGGTGGCGATCTGTTTCTGATAATATGGTTCCCGCTAAATGCTGCATTTCATGTTCTTTTTGTAGAAGTAATTCGTTGTCTTGTGTGTATGCATCATCAAGTTGATAACGCTCTTTTTCTAGTTGTTCAAACGCTTGAAATGCACTTATAAATTTTTCATAAGGAATCTCTATTTCGAGCAATTGCGTGTAGTGCTCCCATTTATCAAAAGGAATGAACTGTGTACTCTCAAGTGCGAACGCTTGAACTTCTGTTAATTCATAAACAAACGCCTCTTCAATTTGTTTTAATTTTTCTGCACGTTCAATAAAAGCAACCAGGTTGGTTTGGTCTTCTTCACTCCATTGCGATTGCAAACTTTGTTGTTGTGCTGTTCGTTCTTCAAGTTGTTGAGAAAGAACGAGTAATCGCTGTTCGTTTCGGAGCAGTGCTTGCCATTCACCTACTACAATGTCACGATCGTACGTTTGTAGCGCCGTGCTTAGCTCTTGTTCGGAATCCGTACTTTTACGGAGCGCCAAATATTGTTCAATTTCCCGATTGTACATCGTATACGGTTGCAACGTGAGTATCCGTTGTTCAAGTGCACGCTCTTCCTTCGCCAATGTTGCATATTGTTGCTCAGAATGTTCTAGCACTTCAAACTGCTCTCTATTTTGTTGTTCAAGACGAGTTTTTTCTCGGAGTTGTTGCTTAAGTTCTTTTAATTCGAGTAAAAGATGGTTAATTTCTGGTCTTTTTCCTTTTTTCTTATATAAAAGTTGCATTTGCTCGTCCATCCGATGTTGCTCTTGAAGCAATCCATCCCGACCATCTGCACTTAAAAAAAGAAGCAAGTCCGTAAATGAATGTTTCGATTTCCCTGATATGTGAGCGAGCTCTCCTACTGAAAAGAAAAACAGTGATTCTACTAATTTTTTGTCATAACGACTTAACATCGTAACAAAAGGATGTGTAGGTGGAAGAATTGAACCGAATTCATCTGTAACCGAAAAATCTTCCTGTTTTCGTTCTCTATCGGAAAACGTACGTCGCACGGCATATTCTTCATTTTCTTCCGTACACACATAAACACACCCGCCGAGGGTTGCCTCGGGAAAATGATCATGTTTTTTTCTATCATCTGCACTCAAACCAAACAAAGTAGCAAGAACAAAAGCCCGTATCGTTGATTTTCCCGTTTCATTTTCACCATACATCACATTCAATCCAAGTGAAAAAGATTGTTCATAGTTTTGAAACTGACCCCAGTTTTCAATTGCGATGCGTACAATTTTCATTTCTTTCCCTCCTTTTTCAAGTGACATTCATTCGACGCTTCACAGACTTGCATAACGTGTCAGTTTCTTCTTCGGTCAACTCATGGATAATTGATGCAAGTAAAACGTCTTGTTGAGCAATTTCCTGAAGTGACGTTTGAAATGTGTGTTCAAGATAGCTCTCCATTTCTTTTAATAAATAATATTCAGAGTTTTCTACTGGCATTGTTCTCTCATATTGAATCGGTCCATACCAAAGAAAAGGTACTTGCTCTTCTTCATTTAATAATTGCTGAAATTCTTCTAAAACATAGGGTGAAACCTCATACGCTCCTGTGTCTAACGTTATGTGAATGTAGGCATTTCGTGTCGTTGCTCGCAAATTCTCTTTCAATTGTTGCATCGCTACTAACACTTCACCGTCTGATGTTGGCATAATTTGTAATTGCGGGTTTAACCATTCAACTTGGTGTGTGTTGTACCACTCGTAGCTGTTTTCTTCTTGGCTATTCAATGTGACAAACACACCACCATGTGCACCTGTTTCATTACGGTGTAATCCTTGAATACTTCCCGGATAGATCGCTAATGGTTCCTCACAAACAACCATCGGCTTATGAATATGACCAAGTGCCCAATAATCCATTTGTTTTGCAGTCAACTCTTGAATAGTGAATGGAGCATACGGTTCATGTGCACTATCACTCGCGACACTGCCATGCATCATACCGATGTTCCAGTCTGCATCGACTTTTGCTGGAAATGCCGTAATTTTTCTTTCATAAATGTGTTTTGAAGTGTAACTAAAACTGTGGACTGCAACAGTTTTGCCATCTTTAAATGTGTGTGTCATTGTTGTCGGATCTGAAGATGTAAATTCGTAAACATTTTCACCAAAGTGAAAACCTTTCACGTCCGAAAGTAGAGGATCGTGGTTGCCATAACAGATAAAAACCGCAATGTTATGTGCTTCTAATCGTTGAAAAGCGCGTAAAAACATACTATAACTTTGTAACGTCCGTTCTGTGTGATGAAACAGGTCACCTGCAATGAATACAGCATCGACGTTTCGGCGAATGGCTTCATCAATTAATAACGTTAATGATTGGCGAACTGCATGTTTGAATACATTGACAAAAGATTTTGGCATTCCTGCTAATCCTTTGAATGTTGCATCTGCATGAATATCGGCAATATGTAAAAAAGTGAATGATTTCATGTTTGTTCCTCCTCTCGGAAATTTACTATATCTATTCTATCATACTGGGGACGGGAAAAAGCATCTCAAGTGAAATTGGGATGCTTTTCTTTTCTATGAAAATGACTGAGGGCTCGCGTATGTTTGTGCGGAGCTTGGGGTACTTTGCCAGGCAACTCCGCGTCCTGCGGGGCGGCCGTGTGCCTCCTCGGCGAAAATCGCGCCTGTGGGGTCACACGTTTCCGCCTGATTCCGCGGGAGTCTCCGTTGCCTGTCTCCGTACCCTTCAACGAAGTGTTCGTGGTCGCGTTAAACCTTTTCATCATTGGGTTGTGAAAAAGGGCTACGCTCGCGTTCATGGTCATGTTCTTGTAAATAACTGAGTTCTCGCGTTTATTTGTGCGGAGCTGGGGTACTGTGGGGAGTTTCTGCTAAAAATGAGCGGATGGGTTTGTGTTGTAGGAATCCCCCACTTCATTTTTTCGCTAAAAAATAAAGTGGGGGGCGTTTTCTTTTACTAGTTATTTTCGTAGAGGGCTTTGATGATTTCCATTTTTTCATATGTATATTTTTCGTATGTGTCGTCATAGGATTTTGGGTCTTTTGGATTTGCGAAATGTTTGATGCTTCGGTGTATTGGGTGGAGAAATTTACTTGCCGCTCCACAGCCGATACCGATGATGCTTTGCTCTTCTTCCATGATTAGGATGTTGTAGATACTGTCTTGGCCGTCTTTGGCGTATCCGACATTTTCTAAATTTCCCAAGATGTTTTTTTGACGGTATAAATAATAAGGGCCGTATCCGTTTTTTTCTGTCCATTCTACGGTTTTTTGTACCATTTTTTCTACTTCATCACGACTTGCGACTGGATACTTTTCCTTTTGCTTTGTCATTTCGCTTGCTCGTTTGAAACTTAACGTATGGACGGTTAGAGACTCGGGCATTAGTTGCTCTGTTTGCTGCAAGGAGTGCTCAATATGTGAACTATTTTCACCGGGTAATCCGACAATTAAATCCATATTAATGTTGTTCATTCCCCATTGT
>JBOFGC010000544.1:0-3144 GCA_051648945.1 Bacilli bacterium | reverse complement strand
TTCGGTCTTGGCGGTATCCACGCAATGAAACCTGGTGTGTTCAAAAACGTGATCGACATCGACGTTGCGTCACTGTATCCGTCAATTATCCGAGCTTTCGCGCTCTTCATGTCGTTTATTCCACGTGAAATGCAAGAGACATATTTCCGCATGATTGACGATCGTGTTGCACTGAAAAAGACCAATCCGGCGCTAGCTACTGTATATAAACTGGTGTTAAACTCGACATTCGGGATCTTAATCGACAAGTACAACCCGATGTATGCGCCTGTTTCGGGTTATTCTGTCACTATCACCGGACAGTTACTGCTCGCGAAAGTGATCGAAGATTTAGCGCTTGCTGGATACGAAGTTGTAGCCGCTAATACGGACGGTGTATCGTTTGTCGATAACGGTGACGATGTGTCATGGCGACAAGTAGTTAAAAACTGGGAAGAAGCGACGTCGTTAATCTTCGAAGATGACTACGTCGAAACGTTCGCGTCGCGTGATGTAAACAACTACGTCTGGAAAATGCGCAGCGGAAAAGTGAAGCGAAAAGGGTATTTCGAAACATCGACAACGAAAAAAGCGGCAAGCCATTTAAAGGTAGTCGTCGATTCGATTGCGAACTTTATCAGCACCGGTGTGTCTGTGCGTGACTACATCAGCGACCGATACGAAAACCGCGTCAATCCGGTCGAGTTCTGTTTATACCATAAATACGGTAAACAGTACCAAACATGCGGTGTAGTCCGACCGTACCCTGATACACCTGTGACAGAAGCGCAAGTGAAGCGTAAATTTGCCGCAGCTGTCCGTTATTATCTAGTCAATGATTCGTTCGACGCTATTTACGCGTTCAAGGACGGCTCACCGAAATCGAGTCAGTTTACGGATAACGTGGCGTTATTATTCGATTTGAACGACTTCGACTGGGATAGAGTCGACATCGAGCGCTATATCACGATCGCTGAAACAGAAGTGGCTAAGCTGACATTACAACCGGTTTATGATCGACGCGATATTTTACGTGACGCGCTCGGTTCTCAGCCTGATCCGTTTATCAACACGTTGCAAGAAAGCTGTGTAGTTCCGTTCTTGACACACGGAAACGAAATCAGAATCGCTACCTCTGGTGCTAATTTCGTCGCTATCGAAACTGACGCAAACTCGGAAGCTTATCGACGCGTAACGACGCTTTATCCGGACATGCTTCGCTTCTACTGGCGAGATAAAGTGACGTTTATCACGTACGGACGCTTGTCAACGTTTAAAGCGCGCCAAGCTGACCCAATCAAGATCTACCATTCACCAAGTGCGGCGGTTTCGATCGGAGTTGTCGGTGAACAAACACGCGTGATCGGGAAATTGCTGCGCTCTGATTCGATTGATTGGCGACAATTTGTGTCGTTAACCGCGACTCAGTTAATTCCGCTGAAAGGAGCTTAATATGTGGGTGTATATAATACTGATATTTTTGAACTTGGTAATGATAGCTGTTATCGGTGAAGTGATCCTTGAAACACCGGACAGTGAACCACGACAAGCGCTGTTATTATGGTGGATAGTTACAGTATGGCTACTGAACTGTACCATAGCTCATGTATTTCCAATATTTTGATACATTTTGAAGACGGGGAAACTCGTCTTTTTTGTGTTTATTAATGACTTATTACGTTGAATATTAATGTTAATAACTGTATCATGATACATGTAAGGTGACATGAACCACCGAAACGAAAGGAGAATTAACTATGTCAACATTGGAGAAATTATTACAACGAATCGAAGAAGAAAAAGCAACTATTCAACAACTGAAAGAAGCGAACCAGGTATTGGCACAACTGGAAGCTGAGAAAAAAGAATTGGAAGAAATAAACGAAGCGAACCGATTATACGAAGAATTGGTACAAGAGCGCTTAGTCCTTGAACGAAACGTAGCACCTGTCGACTCTAAGTTGGCACATGCTACATTCGACGATGTAGAATCGGAATTAGCGAAAAAATCGGAAGAAGTTGTCGATGACGTAGTGTACGAACTACTACCACCAGTTACTTATAACGGGCGCAACATATTCGACACGCCGAGAAGCGCGATGATTGACGGTGAAAAATGGTTCGTCGGATCAGATGTGGCGAAAATTCTCGGATTCAGAAACGCGTCAGACGCCGTAACTAAGTACGTATCGGTGAACAAACGCGTATCAACTCGTCTGCTTGACGGAAAATTACGTAAACTACGCTTCATTTCAGTCGACGGTGTTGGAGAACTTGTCAACCGCGGAAAAGCGGAGTTCGCGGAAGAATATTCACGATGGCTCGGATCAGTTATCGACCGCGTAGAAACGACAGACAGTCACGAAGAAATCGACGCGCTGAAACAAGAGTTAGAAACGCTGCGTGAACGATTAGCGATCCTAGATTCGTTCCAAGACGACTCTGACACTGTGAACATTTCCGTGATCGCGTCACGTTACAAATTATCTGCGCGTGAACTGAACTTGTTATTGTCACAAAGCGGTGTACAACGTTACGACAAATCAGCGCGTTGTTGGCGTGTTACACCTGGTCATGAAGCTTACGCGAAGCTCGTATTGACGCTTGACACTGGTGGTGTAAAATCGTACACATTGCGTTGGACATTAGCTGGCGAAGTATTCATCGACGAAGTGTTGAAGCGCGATCACGGTTTCCGCGGTTTCGACGTTTTGAAACACAATACACCGCTTGACGAAGAATAAGAACTATGCTATCATTGAACCATATCAGGTTGGCGACGTACCTGACCGCAAACGTCGCGCATAAAAAGGAGAAATCATGAAGAAAATTGTACTATTACTGGTGTTACTGTTAAGCGCGTGTGGTACACAAAAAGCCGATATGTCAGGTTTAGACGTCGTAGAAAAAACAGAAGTAGCGGTGGAAATAGCTACCGACACCGCGGAAACGGTAAATAAGTTAATGTCGGGAGTACTCCCCGAATGTAGCGCACGTGCGACTCATGACGTAATCACGGTACATTGTGACGCCGGTGACGCGGAATATTATCAAGAAAATTTACAGTTGATTATCCAGATCGCCGAATTGAACGGTTACGACGTGATCGCTCACCCGATTACGTTACTGACGCCGGAAGTGTACATTACCGAGTCGAAAATATTA
>JBOFGC010000543.1:0-2613 GCA_051648945.1 Bacilli bacterium | reverse complement strand
ACTACGCCAGGCAACTCCGCTTTCCTGTGGGGCGGCCGTGTGCCTCCTCGTCGCGGTAAAGCTGCTCCTGTGGGGTCACACGTTTCCGCCTGATTCCACGGGAGTCTACGTTGCCTTTCTCCGTACCCTTCATCGAAGTAGTGATGGTCGCGTAAAACCTTTTCATCCATGGGTTGTGAAAAAGGCTCGCTCGCGTTTCATGTGTATGTTCTATGAAAAAACTGTAATTTGGAAGCGGGCACTTGTTAAAACTTTTCATCCACGGGTTGTGACTTTTCATTCATTGTTTACTGTAGTGCTAAGGTTAGTGCTTCTGCTACGCTTGATACTGTGTGGTTCGCATGTTCTTTTACGTGTGGTTTTGCATTTTGCATGCTATAGGCGTTTGGTGTTAATTTGAACATGGAAATGTCGTTATCTGAATCGCCGACTACAAAGACGTTTTCCGGTTGTATGTTTAATTCTTTCATAATGTAGTTCACGGCATTTCCTTTGCTGCCGTCTACATGAAATACTTCAAGTGTCATTGGACTTGTTTGTAGGGCGATGACTTTGTCACCATGGTGATGGTGAATTTGTTGAGCGATTGGTGCAAACTCTGATTCTTCTCCGATGACAACAAAAATGGTTGGGTCGAGATGTTGGAGTGTATGCTCTTTCAAATTTGATACGTGAACACTTTGTTCTACCATTTCTTCAAAAGCCTCATCTGCTGGACGTTCGCTGTAAAAGCGATTACTTTCTGTATTTACTTCGATTCTTCGGTTTGGATGAAATAACATTTCAGCAATGTTTTCCACTGTTTCTTTTTCCATCGTTTTCTTCCATACAGTTTCTGTTCCTTTTCGGACGATACATCCATTTTGACTTATGCGATATGTACCTAGTTGTTGGATGTCTTCTTCGATATGTTGGATGTCCTGGTCAAGTCGACCTGTTGCAATCATAAATAAATTCCCTGCATCACACCATTTTTTTATCATTGCTTTGTTTTCATCGGATACTTGATGTTTTTCGTTTAAAAGTGTTCCGTCTAAATCGGATACAAATAATTTCATGTTGTTTCTCCTTTGCTTTCTGGTATGTATTTTGTTATAAGAAGCGTTTTTGTAAATGCTTCTTCGTATTTTTTATCAAGCGTTAATAACTCTTTAAACAATATGTCGCCAATGTATATGAATGGAAATTCAGTGGATAGTACGAATTTTTTAGAATAGATACTTTGGCTCTGCGCAATAAATATTTTATTATGTGCTAATTTGGCAAGTCTTGATTGTGATTGTGAAGTGATACTTATTATTGTCGCTCCATTTGTTTTAGCAAGAGTGGCTGCTTCGATTACATCTTCTGTCTCTCCACGCACACTTACACATACAACGACATCCTGCTCATTCACAAGCACAGCACTCATAAACATCTGACACTGGTCACTACACACTTCAACAAATAGTCCAATACGCGCTAATTTATTTTTTAAAATACCACAAAAGCTAGCGCTATTTCCGATGCCAAACAAATACACTTTCCGGCTTGAATCTAAACACTGTGCAACTTCTTGAATAGTCTCCATATTCACAAGTGCTTCTGTCTTTTCCATCATTTCAACATAATCTTCTTTAAGAGACGCAAGTGGACCGGTTTGTATTTTTCTCATAGATTGTGCATGCATGGCCTGAATCGCTTCACTCTTTAGTCCTTGAAAGGAATGAAACGTACACTTTTTACAAAAACGCGTGATCGTCGCTTCCCCAACTCCGACATTTTTCGCTAGTTGAGAAATTGTCATCTCTGCTACTTGTTGTGTATGTGTGCGTATATATTCCGCGATTTGTTTTTCACGTGCAGTTAAGTTGGCATAATGTTGTTCAATTTTGGATATCAAATGTCCCGTTGTTGATTGCATACTCACTTCTCTATGATGCATGAAAGGTTCTTCTTGTTTCACAATCGGTACATTCAGTTTTCTTCCTAAGAGCTCTAATTTCCCATAAAAATCAACACTATCTTTTCCATCAAGAAAACTGTGTACACCATGAACCTCATTTTGATGTTCATCAAGAACAAGTGTTGCTACTACTTTTTGAAACAACTGATTATAATCTTCATGATGAACGATATAAAATGTTTGGCCCATTTCATCAGCAATAATATGATCTTCTTCAACCCGACGAATCGTAACAATCATCGCGCCACCCCCCTTATGAAAATAATTTCCTAAAAATAAAAAATAACTAAAAACTATTTTCATATTATCATAATAGTAAAACGAAAACAATTATTGTTTTCACACCCCATAGAACATGCCCAAGAAACACGAGCGTAGCTTTTTCACAACCCATGAATGAAAAGGTTTTTCCGCGACCATCAACACATCGTTAAAGGGTACGGAGACTCCCGTGGACTCAGGCGGAAACATGTGACCCCGCAGGAGCAGTTTTATCGCGACGAGGAGGCACAACGGCCGCCCCGAAAGGCACGCGGAGTTGCCTGGCGCAGTACCCACAGTTCCGCACAAACATACGCGAGAACTCAATAATTTACATAGAACATACACATGAAACGCGAGCGAGCCTTTTTCACAACCCATGGATGAAAGGGTTTTAACGCGTGCTC
>JBOFGC010000542.1:0-1648 GCA_051648945.1 Bacilli bacterium | reverse complement strand
GAGCCAAACACATCATCCAATAGCACAAAGTGTAGTTACTTTTTTAGAAGAGTATAAACAATCCGTAGCATTTGACGAAGTAAAAGAGGTAGCAGGTCACGGTGTAACAGGAGTCTTTGGACAACATACAATTCTTGTAGGAAATGAGAAATTAATGCATTCTCATGATGTTGATTTGTCAGCGTACAGTGTTGAAATTGAAGCGCAATCAGGAAATTCGTTCGTTTTTGCAGCAGTAAACAACAAACTCGTTGCTTGGTTCTCAATCGCTGACCGTATGAAACAAAGTTCGCAAATCGCGCTATCACATCTACGGAAAATGGGCATCAAAACAATAATGGCAACCGGTGATAATAAAGCAACAGCCGAAAAAATAGCGGCTGAAGCAGGTATCGACGAAGTGTATGCAGAAGTACTACCTGCACAAAAAGCAGAAATCGTAAACAAGTTAAAAGAAAGTAAACATGTCGTTGCGATGGTTGGTGATGGAATCAATGATGCGCCTGCGCTTGCAGTTGCGGACGTAGGCATTGCGATGGGGACAGGAAGTGATGTCGCCATTGAAACAGCACCGATTACAATTGTGGGTGGAGACTTACGATTACTAGAAAAAAGTATCGTACTCAGTCAAAAAACGATGCGCAACATTAGACAAAACTTTTTCTGGGCTACCGTATACAACAGTATCGGTATTCCAATCGCGGCACTCGGCCTATTAGAGCCGTGGATTGCCGGAGCAGCAATGGCGTTTAGTAGCGTAAGTGTAGTGCTTAATAGCCTACGCTTACGAAATATAAAATTTTAAGGGGGACAAAAAAATGTCTACAGTATTAAAAGTTGAAGGAATGAGTTGCAATCATTGCAAAACATCTGTTGAAACAGCACTACTAGAAACAACAGGTGTGACAGCAGTGGAAGTCGATTTAGGAAAGAAAGAAGTAACAATCTCGCATAGCGATGATCTAACAGTAGCAAAACTTGCTGAAGTAATTGAAGAACAAGGTTATGACGTAGTACGTTAGTATTGAGAATCCCGAACGAGTGTCGTTCGGGATTTTTTTGGGATATGGAA
The DNA here is from genome assembly GCA_051648945.1 of Bacilli bacterium. Lineage (GTDB taxonomy): Bacteria > Bacillota > Bacilli > JBOFGC01 > JBOFGC01 > JBOFGC01. The sequence goes on along the minus strand of JBOFGC010000542.1, from coordinate 576 downwards.
TTTTTTGTATTTTGGCATTGCAACAAGTGAAAGGAAACAACAAAAAAAACTGAGTAAGTGGCGTGAAAAAAGTGAAAAAATAAAAGAATATGGTGTAAAAGTAATCGATTGATTTTCTGTTATTAAAAATGTAATATTATAAATAATTAGATAATACTCTTTGTAAGGAGCGTATATGATTAGAAAGGTTTTGTATCATGGATCTTATAGGGAACGTGGAGAAGAGATTAGAAATAATAAAAAGGTTCCAATCACTAAAGGAGATTGGCATTGGTTAGGTGATGGGATATATTTTTATGAATTTGGTTATAATGCATATAAATGGATTGTACACATGTTTAGAGATAGATTCTCAAATCACCAAGAAACAGTAGAAAACCTAATATCAAAGTACATGGTATTAGAGGTTGATATTCAAGTAGATGAAAATAGAATATTTAATCTAGAGAATCCCGAGCATAGATTTTTACTTTTAGAGACAATCGAAAAAGTCAAAAGTATGAATCAAATTACTATTAAGGATGGCACTGCTTTAAATTTCCTGTATACTAATCATAATGGATTTAAAGAAGAAGT
>JBOFGC010000541.1:0-8098 GCA_051648945.1 Bacilli bacterium | reverse complement strand
ACAAAATGTATTCGAAATCGTCCAAAAAGCACGTGCTGCAGGATGTAGTATTCCAGTCATTTTAATGACGTATGCCAATCCAATTTTGGCGTACGGAGAAGCTTCTTTTTTTGCAGAATGTGAAAAAAGTGGCGTGGATGGAATCATCGTACCTGACGTGCCTTACGAAGAAACAGACCGTTTTGAAGAAGCAGCAAACCAACATAATGTTGCCATCATTCAACTTGTTACATTAACAAGTGGTGAGAAACGCCTCGCACAAATCATTGGCGGTGCACGTGGTTTTCTTTACGCAGTTACAATTACAGGCGTAACAGGCGGCAGTGCAACGTTTACAGATGAATTGTATGGCTTGTTGGAGCGAGCACGTGGATTTGGCGATGTGCCGATTTGTGCGGGTTTTGGTATTCGCAGTGCAGAGCAAGTACAGGATTTATTGCCATATGTGGATGGTGTGATTGTTGGGAGTGCGCTCATTGAGATGATTGGGAATGGTGAGTGGGGTAAGGTTGAAGAGTTGATTGGTGCGGTGAAAGGGTAAGGAAAAAATGCTAGGACGATAAAAAGCGTTCTAGCATTTTTTTGATACACAATATTGTTTAGAGGAATTTTGAGTATATTTCACGGTTGTAGTTAAGAAATCATTGTCTTTTTCTAAAAAATGATAAAAAAGTATCATTTTGATCCTCTTTATTAAAAACAGTTCGCATTGATTCTTTAAAATAACCCAAAATCCCAAACAGTGCTACGATCCCTAAGGCCATTCTTAAATCCGCAGTTTTCATACTAATAACCAATAATGAGTTCTCGTTATACGAATTAGGAATTCTAGATGATGAAAGACTTATGATTATCAACGTTGGTATTATAAATAATCCTAAATATATTATTTTTTTCATGAACTCCACCAAACCTCACTTTATTTAGAATAATCTGATAATTATTCTAAATATAACATTCGAAATAAATGAGTGCAATCGGGAAAACATAATATTAATCGTATTTAATTTACTTCAAAAGAAATTTTTTTGAGAAAATATTCAATGTTCTAATGAGCGTCAAAAAAACCTTTTCATAGGTTTTGTAAGTGGTAATCTATCCAAATCTAAAATAAATGGATAAAATTATGGATATGATTACGCAAAAAACTTCAGTTGTCCAATGGCTTTCACCGAGACATCATACTAAATGTTCTAAAGAAGTGAAACCGAACGAATATAAGTGGTGGGTAGTTCACATACATCGATTGTTATTATAGCAATTTCATGGTTAGTTGTAGATTTTTTAGATTAATCAAAAAATAAACACACGTTTCTTCATTTTGAAATGATATAATCTTGATATTAACCAAAAGAGGTGATTCTTTGTCTTCATTATTTATCAATCATTATGACGCATTTAGTGCAGAAGTAAATATGGGAAATCCAGCGGGAGTCGTTTTAGACAGTGAGGCATTAACAGAAGAGCAAATGCAATATGTTGCAAGTGTCATTGGGTTTAATGAAACAGTATTTGTTATGCGTTCGACCAATGCAGACTATCAAATTCGCTATTTTACGCCCGGTCATGAAATTGATTTGTGTGGACATGGAACTGTTGCTGCGGTAGTTGCAATGAAAACAGGAGGCTGGCTTGATCATTTTGATACAGAGGTAACAATTGAAACAAAAGCTGGAATTTTATCTGTAGAATTACACCTAGAGGACGATGGATGGTATGTTACATTACATCTCCCTACACCACAATTCGAACCGTTTTCTGGTTCAATAGAACAACTTGCAGCTTCATTAGCAATCTCCTCAGATGATATTGATCACAATCTACCAATTATGTATGCTAATGCCGGACCATGGACGTTACTCGTACCTGTAAAATCACTTGATGTATGTAAACGCATGATTCCAAACAACGAGATTTTTCCATCCGTATTAACACAAATTCCGAATGCATCGATTCATCCATTTTGTTTAGAAACGTACGACATGCGTGCAAACATGCACGGTCGGCATTTTTCATCTCCATATTCAGGAACCATTGAAGACCCAGTAACCGGTACAGCTTCAGCAGCGATGGGCGCATATTATGAGCGATACATTGAAGCAAAAGGAATGTATTTAGTTGAACAAGGACAAGAAATTGGGAGAAATGGTTCTGTGTGGGTCAATGTTGGCGATGGTGGTAAGAAAGTTATGATTGCGGGGACAGCGGTGTTTGTGCGGGGGATGGAAGTGGAGTTGGCAAAGTAGATAAATACGTGTGAACTTTCCTTATAGTATACTTTAGTAACAAGGAGTTATTAATTTTTTGAAACCACTTTGTAAATTTACATTAGAAATATAAATGGTAACGGTACAAACAGCGAGGAGATCAAAGAAAAATGACAGCGTTATTATTCATTCTTGCAGGAATAACAGAAATTGGAGGTGGCTATTTAATTTGGCTATGGTTGCGGTAAGGAAAACCTTGGGGATATGGTGCACTGGGTGCGTCGGCATTAGCACTCTACGGAGTAATTGCAACACTTCAATCGTTCGCGTCGTTTGGAAGAGTGTATGCAGCGTATGGCGGTGTATTCATCATATTATCTATTCTGTGGGGATGGGGAGTAGATAAGAAAACACCAGATTTCTACGATTGGTTAGGTGCATCAATTTGTCTTTTAGGTGTGTGTGTGATTCTTTTTGCGCCAAGAAATTAAAGTGTTCATCCATTAGAAGATTTTCTTTTTCGCAAACTTTTCACAAAATCTTCTAAACTAAGCAAACAAACTTGTAAAACATTATGTAATGATTGAAAAAGGTAATTTTTACAAGTAGGAGTGAAGAGGAAATGAGCAAAACGAAAAAGATTATTTTAGGAGCAGTCATTGCATTCGTAGTTTTAATAGGTGTAGGTGGCGTATTTGTATCGAAGTGGGCATCAGACAACTTTGATGTGTACAGTATTGATGTTGCGAAAGAGGATGTACAAGATGTTCTTGAAATCGTAGCAGACGTGATTGACTATGGTTTTAGTGAAGAAGACGTAAACTATGTACTCGATAAAATTAGTGCAATTAAGAATGCTAAAGAACAAGAAGTAGGCATGTTTGATATTAAAACAACGGAAGAAACAATGCTGTCTGTTGACGCGCTCATCAGTGGTGATGTGACAACTTTAACATTTGTTTCTGGAAAAAGCGTAATTGCAGCTATTGGTACAGCAATGGACGAAGTGTTTGATACAGTAAGTTAATATCGACATATTATTTTCAAACCCGGCGAAATAAAAAATTTCCAAAATGGAGATTTTTAATGCGCCGGGTTTTTTCATACAACAAATTTGTGATAGCATAGAGAATAATGCAATGCGAAAAAATGAAAAGGGAAGGAAGAGCCAAATGACCAAACATCGAATCTATACTACAAGTGTGGCGAGCGTGTATACGCACTATGTGAACAAAGCCGAGCGAAAAGGACGAACAAAAGCAGAAGTTGACGTAATCATTTGTTGGCTAACAGGACTAAATCAAGAGGAACTAGAGCAACATCTCGAAGCAAAAACCGACTTTGAAACATTTTTCAGTACTGCACCTCAGATGAACCCACATCGTCAGCTAATAAAAGGTGTTGTATGTGGTGTTCGCGTTGAAAACGTTGAAGAACCGATGATGAGAGAAGTTCGCTATTTAGATAAGTTGATTGATGAACTAGCAAAAGGGAAGAAGATGGAGAAGATTTTGCGGAGCTGATTAGATTGGATGATTGAATCCTTGAGTAAAGACGAGGTGTAGATGTTGATTAGCACGATATGTTTTTATCAAAATGTAGTGTATCAATTGTACATTCTCTTAACATCATATCACTTTCGTTTCATGCACAAATTGATATAGAGCTCGGAAAAGGATAGCCATTCAAAATCCTTCTACTTATTTACTCGGAAGAATAAGTAGAGGGATTTTTTGCGTAGAAAAGAAAGTATACGACTATTTTCAAATATGAGTGAAAAATAAGGAATCCGCCTCTCAATCAACAACTCTCGCATAAATTTACAATTCTATACATATTACGAGTAATTCTTAATAGTATATTAAAACTCTCTTTACAAATGTACTCTATCATTAAAATTGCACCATAAAACAACATTTTAAAGGAGATTACCATGCGCTTTAACGTTCGTAACTTTACAGTAGCCGCACTAATTGTTTCACTTGTTGGAACAGGTTTAGCAGGATGTTCGAGTAAGGAAGAAAAAGAGGTTAAAAAAGATACGCCTCTAACACTTGAAGAAATTACAGCAAAGGCGAAAGAAGAAGGCGAAGTTGTTTCAGTCGGAATGCCAGATACATGGGCAAACTGGAAAGATACGTGGAGTGAGTTAACAAGTGAATATGGATTAAAACATTCAGACACAGACATGTCGAGCGCAGAAGAAATTGCAAAATTTGATGCTGAAAAGAAAAATCCGACAGCCGATATCGGTGATGTTGGGATTGCTTTTGGAACGATTGCGGAAGAAAAAGGAGTAACCTTACCGTATAAAACATCGTATTGGGATGACATTCCGGAATGGGCGAAAGATGATAATGGGGATTGGATTCTTGGCTATACAGGAACAATCGCGATCATTACAGATAAATCAAAAGTGAAAAATCCTCCAAAAACGTGGGCCGATTTAAAAGCTGGTAAATATAAAGTATCTATTGGTGATGTTACGACAGCTGCACAATCACAAGCCGTCGTTTTAAGTGCTGCCTTTGTTAATGGCGGGGATGAGAAAAATATCCAACCTGGAATCGACTTTTTCGCAGAGATTGCGAAACAAGGACGTTTAGGATTAAATGATGTTTCACCAGCAAATATTGAAAAAGGTGAGATTGAAGTTGGCTTTCTATGGGACTTTAATGCACTAAATTATCGTGATCAAATTGATACAAATCGCTTTGAAGTGACGATTTTAAAAGAAGGTAGTGTAATCAGTGGGTATGCAACGATTTTAAATAAATATTCGAAACGTCCACATGCCGCAATGCTTGCACGTGAATATATCTTGTCTGATGAAGGTCAAATTAACTTAGCGATTGGCTATGCACGTCCGATTCGTAATGTAGAATTACCAAAAGAAGTAAAAGCAAAACTTTTACCTAATGAATTATATACAAATGCAAAACCTGTTGCAGATCAAAAAGCATGGGAAGAGACGGCGAAAAAACTTCCAATGAAATGGCAACAAGAGGTTCTTGTTCATGCACAATAAGAAAAAACTCATTTTGATTGTCATTGACGGTCTGCGTGATGATACAGCGAAATCTCAGATGGGATGGCTTGAGCATCTTGTCGAAAAAGGAATGGCGAAGCGCTATATCGTACAATCTGAAATGCCAAGTTTATCACGACCGCTTTATGAAACGTTATTAACGGGTGTTCCTCCTTATCAAAGTGGGATTGTAAACAATCTAATTGTTAGAACATCACAGTTTGATAGTTTGTTTCATTTAGTGAAACAAAATGGAGGCACGACAGCGGCCGCTGCTTATTATTGGGTAAGTGAACTGTACAATTCCGCGCCGTTTGATTATGTGTATGACCGAGAGCAACATAATGTGGAAATGCCCATAATGCATGGGAAGTTTTATTTTGATGATGCCTATCCGGATTCTCACGTGTTCGGTGATGCTGAGATTCTTCGTAAACAGTACGAACCGGATTTTCTGTATATTCATAGTATGGGAATGGATGACATCGGACATAAGCACGGTGGCGAAAGTACCAACTATCGCTCTCATGCAACAGTTGTTGATACAATTCTTGCACATTGTATGGGCGGGTGGTTACAACTAGGCTATCAGATTATTGTAACAAGTGATCACGGTATGAATGCAGACGGAAGTCATGGTGGTTCGACAGAGGCAGAACGCCTCGTGCCTCTTTATATTGTAAGCAATGAACAAGTTACGTTAGAAGGTCCGATAATTCCACAAATGCACATTGCACCGCTTCTTTGTAAATTCATGGGATTAAACGCATCGAAATCAATGGTGCGATTGTAATGATGAGAGCATCGTTTGGAAAAAACAAACGGTGCTTTCCCTTATTAATGTATAAAGGTGGGACAAAAAGTGAAAAGAAACAAGTTGCCACTACTCGGCCTTATCCCTTTTCTACTCTTACTTCTTGGTTTTCTTATACTGCCGTTTGGATACATGGTTGTACTTAGTTTGAAATCACAAGTGACGGATGAATGGTCGTTTGATGTGTATAAAGAAATATTCACAAATGCTTTTTTTATGAAGTCACTTTGGAATAGTATCACCATCTCCTTGTTTTGTAGTGCGATTGGTATTGTAGCAAGTTTGGTGTTTGCTTATGCAATGACAAAATTGTCGGTGCGTACGCAGCGAATTGTTCTTAGTTTGGCGAATATGACATCAAATTTTTCAGGAATTCCACTTGCGTTTGCCTTTATTATTATGCTCGGAAACAGTGGAATTTTTGTGCTTCTTGGAAAACTCATGGATTGGGGTCCTCTAGCAAACTTTGATTTGTTTTCGTGGACAGGTCTTGCGATGCTCTATATTTATTTTCAAATCCCACTCGGTGCGATGCTATTGTATCCAACGTTTTACGGAATTCGAACAGAATGGAAACAGAGTGCCGCGTTACTTGGCGCAACGCGGATTCAGTTTTGGAGCAGTATTGGACTTCCTAGTATTGCACCAGGCATTGCAGGCGTATTTACGATTTTGTTTGCAAACGCAATGGGCGCGTATGCAAGTGCTTTTGCACTCGTTGGAAGTAGTTTCAACTTGCTACCGATTCAAATATCAGCGCTTTTAGTTGGCGATGTGTTTAGTCGAACCGACTTGGCGAGTGCGTTAGCTGTCGTGTTAACGGTGATTCTACTACTTGCTTTGTATTTAAATGAATGGTTTATGCGCCGATTGAGGAGGGGGATTGAATGAGAGTGTGGAGTTATCGTATCATCACAATTCTATTTATCATCTTTTTGTTTTTTCCGATTGCTGTTACATTTCTCTATTCCATCGCAACCTCATGGCATCAAACGCTGCTACCAGAAGGGTATACTTTGGAATGGTATAAGGAAATTTTCAGTGATGAAGCGTTTGTACAAGCACTAGGAAGAACGATTTTTGTGGCAACAACAGCGACAATGCTAAGTTTAGTTGTCATGGTACCGACCGTTTTCATTTCCGTCGTATATTTTCCCGTACTTGAAAAGTACTTGCAAACCATTGTCATGTTGCCTTATGCAATTCCTGGCGTCATCGGAGCGGTTGGATTAATCAAAATGTATAGTGATGGTCCGCTTGTCATTACTGGAACATTTTGGATTTTACTTTTTACATATGCCATTTGTGTTATTCCATTTATGTACCAAGGCATTCGCAACAGTTTACGTACAATCCATGCACAGGCGCTCATGCAAACGGCAGAATTACTTGGTGCAACAGCAGTGAAAGCATTTTTTACAGTCATTCTTCCTAATATCATGCCTGGATTGCTTGTGAGCGGATTGCTCAGTTTTTCTGTTCTTTTTGGTGAATTTGTTTTAGCAAAATTGCTTGTTGGCAGTGGATTTGAAACGATACAAATGTATTTATCACAAGCCATTGCGAAAAATGGGCGCTTATCTAGTAGTGTTGTTATTACATATTTTAGTATCGTTTTTCTATGTTCAGTGTTTGCACTTTGGATCACAGGACGAAAAGTAATGCATAAAGAGGTGGGGAAATGAGTTTCGTTTCAATCAATCAACTTTCAATTACATACGATAAAGTTCAAGCTGTCTCAGATGTTAGTTTTACTGTAGAGCAAGGTGAGTTTGTTACATTGCTCGGTCCTTCAGGGTGTGGAAAAAGTACATTACTTCGTGCAATTGCTGGTATTACCCAAATAGCGAAGGGAAGTATTTGCATTGATGGAGAGGATATGACAGAAGTAGCACTACGGAATCGAAATGTTGGGATGGTATTTCAATCGTATGCACTATTTCCAAACCTCTCAGTGGCTGAAAATATCGCATATGGCTTAAAAGTACAAGGTGTAAAACGAGAGGAACGTCAAGCGTTAGTCAAAGAAATGATTGCGCTTGTCCATCT
>JBOFGC010000540.1:0-6284 GCA_051648945.1 Bacilli bacterium | reverse complement strand
AATGCCGTATTTTGCACGTGTTTCTTCTGTGTAGTTTGTCGTTCCTGTTTTACCAGCTATATCCATGCCGCCGATTTGAGCTAGCGTACCCGTACCGCTTGTTACTACATCACGAAGCATATCCGTAATCATATAAGCTGTAGAATCTTTCATCACTTGTTTTGGTTCAGGTTCAGTGTTAATTTCTGTTCCGTCTGGAAAAATAATTTTCGTTACTGTATGTGGCTTAATGTATGTTCCACCGTTACCAAACGCTGCATACGCACCAGCCATTTCAATTGGACTCACGCCATTAAAACCACCAATTGAAGAACTTTCGTACACTGCATCACCATAGTCAATACCAAGGCTACGTGCAAATTCACCAGCGCGCTCGAGTCCAACGCTTTGAAGTGTTTTTAGAGCAGGAATGTTACGTGAATCTTGTAAAGCGTAACGAATGCTCATTTGGCCTTTGTGATTGTTGTCGTAGTTGCTAATTGGTGTGCCGTTGCTATACTTATACGGTTCATCAACAATTTGTTGATGTGTTGACCAATTTAAATACTCGATTGCAGGTCCGTAGTCCATAATTGGTTTAATTGTAGAACCTGGTTGTCGATTTAAATCTTGTGCGTAGTTATAGCCGCGGAATACTTCTTCCTGATTACGGCCGCCGCCAATTGCTTTAATTTTTCCGGTTTGAGTATCTGTAAGAACAAATCCTGTTTGTAAAAGTGGATCGCGATAGTTGATTGGGCTGTCTTCAGATAATAAATAATCTGCATGTTTTTGTAAGTCTTCATCAATTGTCGTATAAATTTGTAGACCAGCAGCGCTAATATCTGCATCTGTATACTGTTTTACTTCATCCATTACAACATCGATGAATGAACCGTACTCTAATGGCTTAGGCGCACTTTTTACGACCATATCCACAACTTTTTGTGCTTTTGCATCGGCCATTTCTTTTTCCGTAATATAACCATTGTCGAGCATGCGATCAAGAACGACGTTACGACGTTTCTCGGCGCGGTCTGGATAAGAGAATGGATTATAGCTTGATGGAAGCTGAGGTAACCCAGCGAGTAAAGCCGCTTCAGAAAGTGTAAGCTTGTCTAACGTTTTGTTAAAGTACGTTTCAGCAGCTTTTGCCACACCGTACGAGTTGTTTCCGTAGAAAATACGATTGAGATACATTGTTAATATTTCTTGTTTAGAAAATTCTTTTTCTAATTGAAGCGCTAGATACCATTCTTTTACTTTACGGTCTAAACTTTGATCTGTTGTAAGAAGCGAAAGTTTAACAAGTTGTTGCGTAATGGTACTACCGCCACCATGTGAACCGAATCCGCCGAATACGCTTCCGACAATTGCCACACCCGTACGCTGAATGTCGACGCCACTATGTTGGAAGAATCTTGAATCTTCTACAGAAATAACAGCTTCTTCAAGCACTTTAGGGATGTCTTCATATGTAATCATCGTGCGTTTTTCAGTTGCAATTTCAGTCAGTTTTTTGCCTTCTTCATTATAAATAATTGTAGAAGGAACGACTTCTAGTTTCGCTTTATCAAGCGGTGGAACATCTTTTAATATCGAAGTGATAATGAATATCCCCGCTCCAAGACCGATGATAAATAAAATAAAGAGTACTAAAAATATTGTTTTCCAAAGTGAGCGCTTTTTTGGTTTTTTGTTCTTTGTTTTTGGTGTGTTTTTTTCTGTCTCTTTTTGCTTGCGTTGTGCTCGAGACTGATATTGATCTGACATAATGTACCTTCCTTTCCTATTGACGATTGCTCGTTTTCGGAGTGTAATCCTACTTACTATGAAGTGAAGTAGTGTTTTTCTATAATGGTGAGATAGTCAATCGGCGGGGCATAGCCACTAGGGATGAGGATCCCGTGTTGCCTTATACTATCTAAAGGAATGGATTTCCTACCATTTAGTTGGTTCTCATAGAAGTGAATGATATGTTCACTATCTATATAGTATGTTTCTTGAAGGGATGTAAAACAAATGATAAAAAAAGAAATTCCGTTTTGCTTACGTACAGCTTTTACATGTTCAATTTGATGTTCATGAATGTTCGCTAGTGGAAAACTTGTTTTGTTTTTTGTTTCCTTTGCTTCAAAATCGATATAGCGTCCACGATAGGCTCCGTTGTAGTCTGTTGTTGATGGCTTTTGAAAATACGCTTCTGTAATGACTGCGCTCGCTCGCTTTGGATAATGAACGTTCACGATTTGAATGGGCGTTGGTTTTTTATGAATACAAGCGATGCCATGCAAATTGTAATAAGCATTGCTTTCATTCAAGCGTTCTTCAAGTGACATCCCACGACCTGCGTAATCGAGTTGTAACGAAGTGGTTTGCCTTCGTACAGAAGATTGCGTAGTACGTGTTTTTTTGCCATTTGGATAACCGATAGTCATCGTACTCATTCCCTTCATATCTACTTATTATACCAAATATATGTGAAATTGACGTAGTGTTTTTTTCAAAGAGAAAAGAAATAATAGAAAAATGGTGAACGATAAAACATTTGACAAATTATTGAAGAAGTTATTATTGCAAAATCGGAACGACAGTATTGCATTGTGTAAGGAGATTACGCTTCAATATAATGCGAATAACCTTACGCGTACAAATGCATACCGTCATTTATACACGCACGAACCAAAACTAGAATGGAGTCTACTTGCTTGTAGTGTTTCACGAAATGCTGGATATAGTATGAAAGATATGATGTTGTATTTTACAGACCAATTAGGAGAGAAACGGAGTTTGCTGTACTTTCAATTTTATGAGCGTGCAAATTGGTATATTTTTGCTGATGCGTTTCCACAACTCCTTTTTGCTTACTGGTTAATGAATAAAAAGGAGAAGGAGATGGCAGAGGCGTTTATCTTTCCAGTGAGCAATTGGATGAAAGAGAATTGGTCTTCCTTTTTACAGGTTGAAAATAGACAAAAACTGGTACGTGCTCAAATTGTCAACGAACAATGCCTATTAGAAGTGAATGTTATTCAAAATAGTGTGTTTGCCGACTTGTTGAAAAGTTTTTCCTTTATAATGAGTGAATTCCTATCGATGCAGTGGGTCATTCAACCCGGTCATGAAGCTACACATGCCTTCGAAGTGCATGGTTTTAAACGTGTATCACAGCGAATAACATTTGGCTATTTGTTGTATCATAGTTTGTTTTCTCAAAAAGGATGTTTGGAGCGTGTGGAATGGCAAAAAACGACCAATCATACAGGAGATTTAACCGATGTAGCGGCTGTAACGAGATGGGATATAACACCAGATTGTAAGACGTGGGACGCTGTTGTTCCTTATGTTAGTCAGTGGGGAGTGAAGTGGAATGATTTTGATGGGTTGTGTTTTAAAGAAGGTAGCCTAAGTGATGTGCCGCTTGAAGGGGTGAGGGCAAACCGGTCTGTAGAGGATTATCGACATTTTCGCAATGTATTGACAGCATTCTTAAAAAAATAAAGGAGGATTGTCAGTTTTAAACTACCTTTAGGGAATGGACACTTCTTTTGTCATCAAGGAAGGAATCCCTCTTTTTTTACCGAAATAAGGGAGTAAGAAGGTAAAAATGAGGAGGGCTCCTATGCAATCGAGTTATGTATCGAAACATGAAATGGTAAAGTTGTTAAATGAAACGTTAGGAACAGTGAAGAAGATAGAGCAGCAATTTACAGTTTTGCAAATGTTACGGTCTCAGTTGAGTAAATCAAATGAAACTTCAAGTGTATATGTGAAAATTTCGTGACAATTCATATAATTCTAACATAGGTTAGGTTTTTCTTGTTAGTATAGAGATATAAATAAAAAAAGTTAACCTTGGCGGAGGTCAACTAAGTAATGAAGCGTATCAATAAATAGGTTTCTCAGCATTTTCTTTCGACAAAACTGCAAGCGCTCTCTTGTATGTAACGATATCAATCTTCTCATTGATATAATTGGCTGTCATCCAATCAAGTAGAGTGTTTGCGTCTGTTGTTGAACCATCTTTTTCTTTCGCATATAGTGCACAGATTTCTTCAAAAACCATAACTACATCCCCCAAAAATAAAATAATCAATTACTATTCATAATATAGCACTAAATATGTCCATTCTTTGAATTCTGAATTATAAGACTTCCTTCACAATATTGGTAATTATAACCATTCACATCTTTCTGTTCTTTTCATAATTTATAATGAAAAGGAGGGTGATTTTTTGAGGAATTTTTCGGTGTTTCCGACAGGTCAACGCAGTAGTGCACACTATGCAATTAATCCTTATGAGCAAAGTATGATTCAACCACTGAGTGTAGACGTTCTATCTATGCAACAGTCAACGAGTCAGCATCCCTATCCACCGACCGCAGTGCCATTTCAACAGACAGAACATCTAGCTTTCTCACAACCACAATCACAACCACAACCACAACCACAACCACAACCCTTTCAACAAGCACAGACGCTCCATAGTCCACAAACCTTTCAACCATTCAGCACGCAACATCAAACAGTAGATCAACAAATGTATGCAGCTGTTCATCCGCTTTATCAACAGCAGTCACAAGTGCCATACAGTCCCTATCCACTTGGTACGAAAAAAAGACCACCCATTAAAACTGCGAATGGTTGGTCAGGCGTTTTAAATCAATTTAAAGCGAAAGATGGTTCATATGACGTGAATAAAGTACTAAATACGACAGGAACGATGGTAAATACGTTTAATCAAATTGGTGGCATTGTAAAACAGGTCGGTGGGATTTTTAAATTTACACCATAACCAAGCAACTTCATTTTGGGTTGTTTGGTTATGTTATTTGTGTAAAGGGTGTGATTTTGCATAGGATGCAAATTGTTGTTCTTCCTCAATAAGTCCGCAGACACCGCATTGGATTCGTTGTGAGGGGCCGTTGTAGTGTAGTTGCAATGCGTCTTGTGGTGTATCCGCTGATTGAACAACGTCGCCAGTGAGTGGGTCAATTTTTACATAGGTAACGACTTGTTCTATTAGGTTGAAACGGGTACGGTTCGTTTTGCAGTTTGGGCATAAATATAGGTTCATTTCTGCACCTCCATTTTTTTTTAGTGTACACATTGATGAATGCACTTATTCGTAAAATTGATGGAAACGCTTTAATGAAAAAATGTGTAGAAAGTATGAATTTTTCGTTGAAAGTTGTAGTTTTTCGTCGTAAAATAGTACTAGAAATAACTATAGATTGGGAGAATTGTTGTGAGAAGAGTCGTTATATTCGCTTTTTTTGCCGTAATTATGGCAACGCTTGTATTATTTGTAAGTTTTAAAGATACATTGCATAATTTTTTATAAAAACTGGGTATTTATCATAGGCATTTTCTAGTCAACTAACATACGTTGTAGTGTAATAACTATTTCAATTAAAAAAGGAGACGAAAAAATGTTAAAACCTAATGCAAATATGCCTTACCCGAATGTTGGTCCATCAATGAAAGGTGATATGGGAGACAAAGGTCATGCATACGGCGTTCAACAAATGCCGATGATGGGCGGGCACCAACATTGCTGCCAACCACAAGTATGTTATGCACCACCAGTTGTTCATCCAACTTGTCATCAAGTTGTAAACACGTACTCAACAGTTATCGTACCACACATCCATTCACAACATACAACAGTTGTGAATCACAAAATGATTCAAAATCAACATCACTTTGAACAATCTACTTCTCAACAACAAACGATGCAACAAACAGACGTATCGTGCGGAGGCGGAATGGGTGGACACGGAATGCCATCACCAATGGGTGGACATGGAATGCCATCACCAATGGGCAATTACGGCATGATGCAACCGAACAACATCCAAGGTGTTGCAAATGCAAATGTAATGGGAAACAACAATGCACCAATAGGAAAATAATATGAACTGGCCATTGCGCCAGTTCTTTTTCATTTTAAAAAACACAACCAAATTCAGTATACAGTGTAATCGTTAGAGGATACAGGTAACGCGTACTCAACACTCTGTAAGGGAAGATGAAGTCAAGAATGCTTCCGTAGACAGGTAGGTAGTTACGGATAAACTGCGTACAAAACAGTTGAAGTTGCGTAACAAAGTCCAGAACTTACGTACAAAACAGTTGAAGTTGCGTAACAAAGTCCAGAACCTGCGTACAAATCGGTTTAAGTTGCGTAACAAAGTCCCGAACCTGCGTACAAATCGGTTTAAGTTGCGTAACAAAGTCCAGAACCTGCGTACAAATCGGTTTAAGTTGCGTAACAAAGTCCAGAACTGGCGTATAAATCGGT
>JBOFGC010000539.1:0-1398 GCA_051648945.1 Bacilli bacterium | reverse complement strand
TTCCGTATAATGCCGATTGATGCGCTGAGTTGCCCTGCCAAGCACCCGCTGTATCATACGTCATCATGTTTGCGAAATCCACGATTCCAAATAGTTTTGGAATATCGATTCCATCCGTTAATTTTGTTTGTGAAACAGGTAAAGCTACACTAAGTTCATACTTTTTACCGTTTTCAGCACCTTTTTTGTTAAGTGCTGCGCGTAAATCTGAAAGTAATTTAATGTAGTTTTCTTTGTCTTCTGGTTTCGAGCTTGGCGTTCCTTCGTCGTTTTTGTTGTCGACTTTGTCGCCTGTACGTACAGATGCAGGATATTCCCAATCCACATCAACAAAATCAAAACCTGTGTACTCAACAAACTTCATTACGTTGTCTACAAATTTTGCGCGTGTTGCATCGCTTGCACATACTGCTGAGAAATCACCTGATTTTGACCAACCACCGAGTGAAATACCAAGTTTTAAGTTTGGATTTTTTGCACGAAGGTCAATTAGTGACGCTAACAATCCAGCATTAATATCGCCCCACGTTACGCCAGGTTGACCAAGATTTGCTTCTAATGCTGCATCTTTGTCTGTGAAAATTAAGTTACCGCTTGAATCAAAGTCCATGAACGCAAAGTTTAAGTGCGTTAACTCTTCCGCAGGGATATCTTGAGGATAAAATTGTCCTTGACCTCCCCAAATTGACCAGTCTCCGTAGTACATTACGTTACGTTTTTGAACTTCTTGTTTCACTGTTTTCACAACTGGAGCTGCTAAAACGTTGTACGGAGCCAGTGAAGGAACTAGACCACCAACGAGAAGCGTACCAAGTGCAACTGCTGCAAAGGATTTTTTAAGTGGTTTCTGCATTTCTTTTCCCCTCTCATTCATATTTTGTGAACGACTGAAGGACCGCACTACTTTCTTAGAAAACGCTTACAAAGAGAAGTGTTTGAATTAAATTGTCAAGTCGAGCATGGATGTTGTTTCGAACATTTAAAGTTTGTAGGCAATTTTTGTGGGAGGATCTGATAGATGGAAAACGCTTTCTAAAATGAGTAGCATAGAAAAATCATAACATGGAGTTTTTACAATATGTGAGCGATACCTGTTACTTTTTTACTAGCCCATCAATATGTTTACAATGTTATTATAAACGTTCCCTCCGAAAAATAAAACTAAAAAGTTTATATTTTTCTAAAATTCTGACAGTTTTTGTGTTTTTTGCTGATGATTATTAATTAAAAATCGAATTTTATGGAAGTTTTTAGGGAGATTGTCGTAACTAAGACTAAATACCTAGTTCTATGTGCATCTCTCTCTATTTTTGGAAGTCACATTATTTTAATTTTCATATTTTTTACACTCTTTACATAATTATAATGTATAGAATTCGTCATCCTTTGCTATACTAT
>JBOFGC010000538.1:0-9721 GCA_051648945.1 Bacilli bacterium | reverse complement strand
AGCCGAAATGCTTTATTACGCCCAGAGTGGCAACAACAACTACAATTAGAAAGTTACATGAAACGTCGCTATAATGAGACGGCTGCCGAAGTACCGGCATTAGAAGGTGAAAATTACGTAGAACACAATCGTCGTGTATTGTTTTACATGAACATGATTTGGTTCATGACAACACTTCTTGAGCGAAAAGATCGAATGAGTATGGGGGCAAGTTTAGAAGTTCGTGTTCCCTTTAGTGATCATCGCCTTGTCGAATACGTCTGGAACGTACCGTGGGAAATGAAAAATTTAAACAATCGTGAAAAAGGTTTACTACGCTGCGCACTTGAAGACGTATTACCACATGACGTTCTTTACCGGAAAAAAAGTCCCTATCCGAAAACGCATGACCCCAATTACAGTGACAGAGCCGCGGGTTGGTTAAGTGAACGTTTAAAAAATAAAGACAGCATTTTACGCGAGTTGTTTGCAATGCAAAAGTTAGAAACGCTAATTGAAACGAGAGGGAGTAGTTTTAGTGAACCGTATTTTGGCCAACTCATGACTGGTCCACAACTACTCAGTTATTTAGCCCAATTCGATTTTTGGTGGGAACATTACCGGGTGAATATGGATATATAGTTTTGTTACATCGCATAACTTCAGGATAAGTCTGTGAAAAATAGGTCATTGGTCGGTATTTTGATAGAATTTTAGATAGTATCTTGTCACATTAACGCAAATAGTGTCTAATAAAGATAGAATATTCGGAGTATATTAGAGGTGAGCGTATGCTATTTGCGAAGCTATTTGTAAACCCAAGAAGTGTTGTTGAAAAAGAAATGAAAAGTATTCTTAAAAGTGTAGATGTAGGCGACGTATATCGAATGTTACCTGAGAGTATACAATTACATTTACAAAAAGATAAAGTAAACCGATTGATTTCGCAAAAACAGAGTAATTTATTTTATGAGTTTTTGTTTGAAAGTTGTACACGAAAAGGAGAGTTTCTCCGTTTTTCAGTGCGACTTCAAGGCCCACTTGGAATCTCAATAAATAAAGACTATGTTTTCACAACGGACGACATTTTGTTTGTTTGGTATGAACAACGTGGCGACAGTTATCATGAAAAAGTAGAAAATAAAAAGCAGTGGATCACGCAGTTTCTTGCGCTCATTCTCGGCTATAGCTATCAAAAGTGGTGTGTAGAAAGCGGCTATCACAATCCATCAAAAGAAGAACTTGCCTTATTTGCCAAAAAACATGAATACCAAAAAAGTGAAGACCGAATCGAAATACGAGAGGGTTTAACCGAATGGTGGCGCTTCGAACAAGCATGCAAGGACGCGACATCATATTTTTTCGAAATGATGGATGCACTTCTACAACAAATGAACGATGTTACGGAGCAATCACTTGTGGAACAAAAAGCAATTTTATATAACAAACTAATAGTCTAGTAAAATTAAAAACCCATCAGATGTTGTAAGTTCTTTTCTGGAACTGATTACATCTGATGTGTTTTTTGTATTGTATATAAAAGCAAATAAGGGCTAGTAATTTTCTTAAGGGCCCAAAGCAATCCAGTAAGGGCCCAAACCAATCCAGTAAGGGCCCAAAGCAGAACAGTAAGGCCCCAAACCAAACCAATAAATCTAAAAAATCAAGGAGTAATACTCCGTACAATACTTCGAATAAGCACCTGTTGCTCCTGCTCATCATCCCATTCTTTATCTGGAAATAGGATAAAGCGTGTCACAAGAAATCCAACAAAATTAGATAGAATGATTTGTACTACAGTAGATGTTGGGATATCAATAATTTTTCCATCTTTACGCCATGTGTCACAAATGGTTTGATACACAGGTATAACTTCCTCGTTCGCAATCGCTTGAATTTCTGCAAAAAGTTCTGGACGAGAAATCAGTTCTTTAAAAATCAATTTAAAGAAAACAGCATTTGAATGAGCGAGTTCATAGCGATTTTTTATAATTTGTTCAATGGCCGTTTCTACTTCTAAGCTAGCAGTTTGTGCTAAAAACTGTGCAAATTGTTTTGCTTGCGAAGGAATGAAAAAACGAAATAATGCTGGCTGTACAATGGCAAACAACAAATCTTTTTTCGTTCGATAATGACGGAAAATCGTTCCTTCTGCAACATTTGCGTATTGCGCAATTTCAGCCGTACTTACATTATCGTATCCTTTTTCGGCAATGAGTTGAATCGCAGCTGTCAATATTTGTTTGTGTTTAGGTGTTAATTTTTGTTTGTCTTCATCAATAATAAAAGGAATTAAATCCAAAGTATATTCACCACGCTCGATGTTTTCGTAAAGCTAATACGTTCAGTGTAGCAAAAATACTTGCAAAAACCAATAATATAACAATTTCGCTCCACACATCGCTTAGCGGTTGCCCATTAATAATAATCGACTGTAATGCACTACTCGCATAAGGAAGTGGCATAATTTTTGCTAACCATTGAAGTGGTTCAATCATTCCTTCAATCGGAAAGATGCCGCTGAAAAACATTTGTGGTACGACAACAATCGGGATAAACTGAATGATTTGTAGTTCATTGTTTGCAAAAGTAGAAAGAAAAGTACCTAAGCAAAGCGCGGTGAGCGCGATGCAAACACTTACGATACTGATTGCAAGGAAACTACCATTGTTATACAAACCGAGTACGTATGTGCAATAGCCAGCGATTACGAACGATTGAAAGACAGCAAAAATTCCGAAGCCGATAATATAGCCGAGTAAAAGTTCGATTCGCGTTATCGGTGTGGCAAGAAGCCGTTGTAGTGTACCACTCGTACGTTCTCGTAAAAAACTAACACCTGCAATTAGAAATACGAAGAAAAAAATGAAAAATGCAATGAGAGCTGGACCAATCCAGTCGATGATTTCCATATCTTCGTTTCCGTAAAAAAACGTGACATTGGACTGTTGAGTAGAGCCGAGCGCTTGTTGAATGATTTTTAACGTTTCACTATTTTTCATCACAGAACTTCCGCGTAACATAATTTGTGGTTGAAAATTATCTACGGTGATGTAAGCATCAAGTGTACCTTGTTCAAATCGCTCCTCCGCAGAAGATGAGGATAATTGAATGAAGGAGTGATCGCTGTTCTCTACCTTTAATTGGCCAAGAAATTGTTGATTTTCAACACCAACTGTAAGACGTAGTTCGTCGGAATTAAAGACGAAAGAAAGCAACGTACAAATAAATAGCGGCGCTAACAACAAAAGAGCAAGCGTTCTTTTGTCTCTTCGGAATTGACGTAAAATGCGCTTTATTACACTCCGTATTCTCATTGTTCCACACTCCCTAATTTTAGAAATAGTGACTCCATCGTAGCCACATTATGTGTAGTAAACAGTTCTGTAGGTGAGCCAACAGCAAGGCAAGCACCATCGCGCAGTAATGCAATTCGATCACATTTCTCCGCTTCGTCCATAACATGGGTCGTAATGAAAATCGTCACCCCATTCTCTTGCATACGTCGAAAGGATTCCCAAATACTTTTTCGTAAAATAGGGTCCATTCCTACAGTCGGTTCATCAAGAATTAAAAGATTTGGCTGATGAAGTAGCGCGAGTGCAAGGGATAGTCGTCGCATCATTCCGCCGCTAAATTTTCGTACAATTGTATGTCGCTCTTTTTCTAACTGTACGATTGCGAGGGCGTGAAGAATAGCTTCATCCCATTTCGATTTATGAAGTCCATACAGTTCGCAAAAAAATAAACAGTTTTCATTTGCAGTCAGGTCGATATACAGTGCATCGGCTTGTGCGGTATAGCCTATTGTAGCAATTGTAGGTACATGAGGCATATGGTGGTTGTCAATCCATACGCCACCTTCATCGGCAATCTCCATGCCAATTAATTGCCGAATGAGCGTTGATTTTCCAGAACCTGAAGGACCAAGCAAACCGAAAATTTCCCCAGATGTAATATCTAAGTTGAGGGTGCATAAAATCTGCTTTTTTGCGTAGCTTTTGCTAAGATTTTTGACCGAAACATTGCTCATAAATATACCTCCTTATAAAAATGAGTGAGTACTCACTTTTTATAATATGCGCAAACAATCCATTTAGCAATATTTTTCTGAAAAAAGAGTGAAATAGGCTAAGCGAGAAAATAGAAAATGAGCAACAACACCAACTTAACAACTGATAAGCGAATTAATTGTGCAAATTTTATGAATGTTGTATCATATTTGTATAAGTAATGTACATGAATTGAAAAGGGGCGAAAACGTAAATGAAACGTTCTGTTGGTGTTATAGGTGCTGGTCCTGGTGGTTTGGCATCAGCGTTGTTGTTGCAAGCAAAAGGATATGATGTTGTACTTTATGAGCGTCAAAATCAAGTTGGTGGGAGAAATAGCGCTATCAAACTGGGGAACTATACATTTGACGCAGGCCCCACGTTTTTAAGTATGGTGCATTTTGTAGAAGAAATTTTTGGAAGTTGTGGATTGAATGCACATGATTATATGAAAATGACCCGATTAGAGCATATGTATGACCTCTACTTTCAGAATCAAAAAGTAGCAATGTATCAAAACCGAGAGAAAATGATAAATGAAATTAGAGATAAATTTCCAGGAAATGAAATCGGCTACGATCGTTTTATGGATGAACAGAAAACAAAGCTAGACTATTTAACACCTATTCTTCAAAATCGAATGGACAAAGTACAACATTATCTCACACCTAGAGTTGTCAAAGCGTTACCACACCTCACATTGTCCAAATCGCTATACGACGTGTTAAGCGATTATTTCACAGAAGAAAATTTGCGCCTCGCATTTACGTTTCAGGCGAAATACTTGGGAATGAGCCCTTGGGATTGTCCCGGTGCATTTTCAATTTTGTCTTACATGGAACATCATTATGGTATTTATCATCTTGAAGGTGGCATACATCAACTTACCCAAGGATTTAAAAAAGCATTTCTAGATTTAGGTGGAACCATAGAGCTTAACACAGCGGTAGCTAAAATCGAAGTTGAAAATAATATTGCGGTTGGGGTACGCACAGAGAGTGGCGACTTAATGTCACATGATAGTGTTGTTGTAAATGCTGATTTTGGTAATTTTGCGACAAAGCTCTTGCCACCACAAGTGAAACATAACTACACAAAACAATCCCTAGACAAGAAAAAATGGTCTTGTTCAACGTTCATGATTTATCTTGGTGTGAACAAGGATTTTCGTCACCTTGCGCATCATAGTATTTGTTTTAGTAGTGATTATCGAAAAAATGTAGAAGAGATTACAGGTGGAACGCTAAGTGCAGACCCGAGCATTTATATTCATAATGCATGTACGACAGATGATACACTTGCACCATCAGGGAAAAGCGCGCTCTATATATTAGCACCTGTACCAAATCATCTCGCTGCAATCGAATGGTCAGAACAAAAACAACAGTTTCGAGACCGAGTCTTGAAGACAATTGCAGAACGGACCCCTTTTGGAGACCTCGTTCCCTTTATTGAAGAAGAGAAAATAATCACTCCTGAGAATTGGAGTGAAGATTACGCCGTATACAATGGTGCTACATTCAATTTGGGGCATCAACTGACACAAATGATGTATTTACGTCCGCATAACGAATGGAAAGAAGTTGCAGGAGTGTATTTAGTTGGAGGAGGTACACATCCTGGTAGTGGACTTCCTACCATTTTAGAATCGGCAAGAATATCTACAAAACTTTTACACCATTATCTAGAGAGAAAGGAGGAAGAGAGATGGGTGTTGCAATAATCGGTGGTGGTATCGGTGGAATGATAAGTGCGGCAATGTTAGCAAAACAAGGACACGAAGTAACACTATTTGAGAAGGAAGACAGACTAGGGGGTAGATTACACTATGAAAACATTACATCGTCACACAAAGTCGACCAAGGACCAACCATTGTACTTCTTCGGGAAACGTTAGTCCAGACGTTGCGCGCATGTGGTGTGAAAGACAATGAATATGAATTGTTACAGTTAGATGTACTGTATAATGTCCATTTTCCAGATGGTCAAAGTTATACGAAATTTTCTGATTACGAACAACAAATTCAATATATGAAGACGCATTGGTCTGATGATGTAAATAATTGGGAGCGGTGGTACAGTGAGATGAACGAACGTTTTACACTCGGCGAAAGGGAAGTATTAGATAAATCTTTTTCTTCTCGATTCGGAGCGTTTCGACCAGCTATTGCCCGCCTGTTATACAAACTTCAAGCATGGAAAAGTGCGGCAAAAAGTAGTGCGGATTATTTCACTTCGCCTCATGTCCAAGAAGCGTATGCTTTTCAAACACTCTATATCGGTGGCAATCCATACACTAGTCCTTCTGTCTATTCACTAGTTTCGTACAGTGAGCATGCCCATGGGATTTGGTATGTGAAAGGTGGATATGCGCAGTTAGTTACGCTGCTAGAGACCGCGCTTCAAAATGTTGGTGTAACGATTATAAAAAATAGAGCTATCAAACGAATTATCCATACCAAGAATGTAGCGGAAGGTGTTATGCTAGATAATGAAGAAACTCATTCCTTTTCGAGCATCATCGTCAATGGTGACTGGGGAACGACGGAACGGCTAACAGGAAAAGAAGAATATGTGTTTCAGAAAATGACGCCATCATCGGGATGTGTGTTAATGTATTTGGCACTCGATAAAGTGTATCGTGACAGACATGTACATGAGTTTTGGATGAGTGAAAACAGCGAAATGCATATGAAGCAAGTGTTCAAAACAAAAGAAATTCCGAGTTCGCCGTCCATTTATACATTTAATCCGAGTGTCATTGATGAAAGTCTTGCTCCAGAAAACGAGAGTGTTTTATATGTGTTAATTCCCGTGCCGAGCGGAGAAAAAATTGATTGGGAAAAAAGCAAGTACTGGCAAGAGAAGCAGTTAGAACGATTAGAAAAAATGGGATTTCCATCTCTGAGAAAACACATTTTAAAATGTAACGTGCGAACACCAAAAGATAGTCTACGAGATGGCTTGTACGCAGGCGGAAGTTTTGGGATTGCGCCGTCGCTTCTTCAGTCTGCTCACTTTCGTCCGCAAGTAAAAAGTCGAACAGTTAAGGGTGTGTTTCAAGTAGGCGCGAGTATTCACCCAGGCGGGGGTGTTCCAATTGTAATGAAAGGTGCAAATTTAGTTGTAGAAGCTGTATTGGACTATGAAAAAGTCGGAGGTTTTGCTGATGGAAAAGTATTTAATCGAAGCGTACAACCGTTGTGAAGAAGTGATTAAGAAAAATAGTGAAACATTTTATGCCGCATTTCGACTGTTATCAAAGGAGAAACGTCGCGCTGTATATGCTGTGTATGCGTTCTGTCGTACTGTTGATGACATTGTCGACGAAGGACACGACATAGAGGCACAGTTAGATCAATTTGAAAAGCAATTTGTCACACATATCGTCCAATCACAACCTTCCACACACTTTTTATGGACAGCACTTCAACATACATTTCGTACCTACACATTGCCAATCACACCGTTTCTTCATATGATTGAAGGCCAACGTATGGATATAGTAAAAAATCGTTATGAAAATATGGAAGAAGTTTTGCATTATTCGTTTCATGTTGCAAGCAGTGTTGGTTTGATGCTTTCACCAATTTTAGCACCTGAGCGTGTTCATGAATTACGAGTGGGTGCAATTGCACTTGGGCAAGGTATGCAGCTAACAAATATATTGCGTGATATTGGCGAAGATTTAGAACGCAATCGAATTTACTTGCCGAAAGAGGAAATGGAAAAGTACGGAATTAGTGAACATAGTTTACGAAGTGGTAAAGTGACACCTGAATTTATTGCGCTGTGGGAAGAAATAGCGAAACAAAGTGAGTTGTTGTACGAGAAATTTTTTGCAACATTTCATCTGTATCCCATGCAAGCACGCGTTGCGGTAGGTGGTGCAGCAGTGCTTTATCGTGATATACTACATTCAGTGCGCAAAGCAGGGTATACGGTTTTTACAACGAAGCATTATGTTCCTACTGAGAGAAAACGAGAACTAATTGCTAGTCTGGAAAGATAATAGCAGAAATCCGATGTTTGCAAAGTCCACAGTGACAGTGCAAACATTTTTTGTGTGAACTACGTGTGAAAATAAGGGGGACGATCAATTGGAAATCGCAACGCAACTTACGTTCGAAGACTTTCAACAAATGTACGCGTTAGAAAAATTGTATTATGAAGAGAAGTGGATTACACCAGTCGAAGAATCATGGCAGTGGTATAGTAATCGCCCACATTCGTATGTCGTCATAAAGGAAGAAGACAAAATAATTGGATTTATGTGTATGTTTCCAGTAGCGCAATGTGTGTATGAGGCGATAGAAGAAGGCGTATATAACGATAAATATTTAACGTATCAAAATATTTTAACGAAAAAAGAATGCAAACAAACAACACAGCCCGTACTATTTTTGTCCTGTGTTGTTGTTCACCCAGCATTCCGAAAAACAAACGCTATTTATAAGATGTTAGCGTGCTATTGCAAAGAATATGAACAATGGCAAGAAGACGACATCCTGTTTAAGCGAATTCTTACTGATAACGTAACCGAGGATGGTGTCCGTTTTTCTAAAAAGTTAGGATTTCAAGAAGTATGTAGCTCCGACCATGAGAGTGTGATTTATGCCGGAGAATTTCCTTTTGCATATACGCAGTTCAGACGTGATAGCGATTCATAATATAATTTGCGACATTCTGTCCACTAATTGTAACCATCGGACTGCCCCCGCCTGGATGGGTAGTGCCACCAACAAAATAGAGATTATCAAAGTCTTTTGATACGTTAGAAGGACGACGAAAAGAATTTTGAAGCGTATGAGATGCCAGGCCATACAACGCCCCACGCCAACTGCTGTAGTTTCTTTGAATTTGCTCGGGTGTGATTATTTTTTGAGCGACAAGATGCGACCGGACATCAATGTCATAGGTTAATAAAGTATCATATATCACGTCGGTATACTTCTCGATGGTCTCTGTATGTGTTGTATTTCCAAGGCTTGGCGCATTCACTAGGATAAACAGGTTTGATCCATCAGGTGAAACGGACGGGTCAGTGTAAGACGAATTTGCTATATACACAGTTGGACGTTGAATGTAACTATGTGTATCAAACAATGATGTGAATTCCTCTTTGGAGCTAGGAGGGAAAAATACGTTATGATGGAGCAAAGATGGGAAAATTTTGTTTGTGCTCGCTAAAATTACGAAGGCACTACTTGTTGGTGTCTGTTTGTCTATCCATTTATTCGACATGTACGTACGTTGGTCATTCGGAATCAGTTCAGGTAGACAATGAAGTAAATCGCCATTGAGTATAAAATCGTCGAAGTGTACCCCTTCGTTCTCATTGATTACTAGGGAAGTACATGACCCGTTTTGAGTTGTAAGTTGTGTCACTTTTGTATTGAAATGATACTGAACACCGAGCTCTTTACCTACAGTGTAAAACGTGTCAGCAATTCTAGCGTTTCCACCTTCAACCCAATAGACACCATCATTGAATTCAAGGGATGCAATAAGTGCAAACGTTGCAGGTGTTTGATAAGGTGAACTACCGATATACGTTGCATACCGATTGAGCGCCTGAATAAGGCGTTCATCTTTTATATACTTCCGCCAAAAAGCATTCATGTTTGTTAATGGATGGACAGAAAGCATGCCCGCTGCGAGACTTGGTGATGTATAATCGCGCCATGAAG
>JBOFGC010000537.1:0-4521 GCA_051648945.1 Bacilli bacterium | reverse complement strand
TACACTGAAACATTCGACCCTTACGCCGAGACATTCGACCCTTACGCCGAGACATTCGGCCCTTACGTCGATGCATTCGACCCTTACGTCGAAACATTCGACCCTTACGTCGAGACATTCGACCCTTACGCCGAGACATTCGATCCTTACACCGTTGCATTCGACCCTTACGTCGAAACATTCGACCCTTACGTCGAAACATTCGACCCTTACGTCGAGACATTCGACCCTTACGCCGCTGCATTCGACCCTTATGTCACTGCATCCAACACCGCTTCGTCTTTATCGATATATTTTTCACACTTATATTAAAGCATCATGAACTCTACATCCTATAGTAAAACATAAGAAAAAGGGAAGCAATTGCTGCTCCCCTTTTAACTAGTGATTACTCACCAACAGATCCAATCTCTAAGTAAACTTTGCTTTTACTTCCATGATTTGCAGCATAGACAATCGTTCGGATTGCCTTTGCGATACGGCCTTGCTTACCAATTACTTTCCCAACATCTGTTGGATGAACAGATAAAGAGAAATGTTGCTCGCCCTTAATCTCTTCTACTGAAACTTGAACAGCTTCAGGAAAATCGACAAGAGGCGTTGTAATGGTTTGAATGAGAGACTGAATGTTCGCATCCATAATTACTTACCTTGGCGTTGGTTATGGAACTTCTCTAAAATACCTTGCTTAGAGAAAAGGTTACGAACTGTGTCAGATGGTTTTGCACCAGTTGCTAACCACTTAAGTGCTGCTGCTTCATCAATTTTAACTTCAGCTGGAACTGTGATTGGATTGTAGTAACCAATCTCCTCGATGAAACGTCCATCACGTGGTGAACGAGAATCTGCTACAACTAAACGATAGAAAGGAGCTTTGTTAGCACCCATACGCTTTAAACGAATTTTTACTGCCATGTTGTTACACCTCCGAATAATTTAAACACATTTATAGATATTACCAAACCACCTGCGTGTTGTAAAGTAGTTTTTCTTAACAGTGAAGATTTTTTTCATTTTTACATGAATGGAAAAGGGAAACCCTTCTTTTTCTTCTTACCTTTCGTTGCTCCGCTCATCATCTTCATCATCTTTTTCATTTCTTCAAATTGTTTCAAAAGACGATTAACTTCTGCAACTGAAGTACCAGAACCAAGTGCGATTCGGCGTTTACGACTTGCATGCAAAATTTCTGGGTTACGCTTTTCATGCGTTGTCATTGAACGCATAATGGCTTCAAGTCGTGAAATTTGCTTTTCATCTACTTTGAGATTTTGCAAGCCTTTCATTTTCCCGCCCATGCCGGGAATCATTTTTAGTATGTCTTCAATTGGTCCAAGTTTGCGTACTTGTGCCAATTGGTCGAGAAAATCATCGAGAGTGAAATCTGCATTACGCATTTTTTCTTGCATTTCACGCGCTTGTTTTTCATCGACGGCGTCTTGTGCACGCTCAATTAAGCTAAGCACATCACCCATACCTAAAATGCGAGAACTCATGCGCTCAGGGTGGAACACTTCAAGAGCGTCCATTTTTTCGCCCACACCGATAAACTTAATAGGTAAGCCCGTAACAGCGCGGATGCTTAATGCCGCACCACCACGTGTATCACCATCAAGTTTCGTTAAAATGACACCTGTAATGCCAAGTTCGTTGTGAAACGATTGCGCGACATCAACGGCAACTTGTCCAGTCATTGCATCAACGACGAGGAAAATCTCATCTGGTTTTGTTTCGGCTTTCATTTGCTTTAACTCATCCATTAAATTTTCATCGATGTGCAAACGACCAGCTGTATCTAAAAACACAACATCATTATGTTCTGCATACGCTTTTTCTAAACCGCGCTTGGCGATTTCAACAGGGTTCGCACTTGTACCTTCATCATAAACGGGAAGGTCAAGTTGACGGCCTACTGTTTTTAATTGATCAACTGCTGCTGGGCGATAAACGTCACATGCAACGAGTTGCGGTTTTTTATCATGCTTTTTGCGCAATAAATTCGCCAATTTACCTGTAGTTGTTGTTTTACCAGCACCTTGTAAACCGACCATCATGATGACTGTTTGTGGTTTTTTGCTAAAAGAAATGCCTTCTTCGCTGCGCCCCATCAGTTCTGTGAGTTCTTCATTTACAATTTTAACGACCTGTTGTCCAGGCGTTAAACTGTCCATAACGTCACTTCCGATTGCACGCTCTGAAACGCGATTGACGAAATTCTTTACAACTTTAAAGTTCACATCGGCTTCTAAAAGAGCTAAACGTACTTCACGCATCATCTCTTTTACGTCGGCTTCTGTTACTTTACCTTTGCCACGAATTTTTTGCATTGCATTTTGTAACCGTTGGGATAATCCTTCAAATGCCATGTAGTATACGCCTCCTATTCCAACTTCTCTAACGCATCTACAACCTCTAAAGCAGCGCTATACGCTTGGTGCGTTAGATGGGTACGAAGTTCAGCGAGCAATTGATTACTTTGCATATATTTGGCGAAAAGATGTAACTTTTCTTCATATGCTTCTAACATTTCTTCTGTGCGCTTAATATTGTCATAGACCGCTTGACGGCTTACTGAAAAATGTTCAGCAATTTCACCAAGTGAATGGTCTTCTTCATAGTAGAGCGACATGTACGTTTGTTGCTTAGGCGTGAGTAGCGTCGCATAACAATCGAACAGGTTATTCATTCGAGTCGTTTTTTCGAGCATACTATGCACCCCTTTCGTACGATTGAATGTTAAGTGTTTTTGCTTTACATCTGTAACTTTACCACACGTTATAAATACCGTCAAGAGAAATTACTTTACATTACACTTTCTATTGTTCTATGTTTTCCTCATCGCTAAACCAACCTGCAAAGAGGCCGTACATAAATTGGTCTGTATGAAACGTTTGCAGATCATCAATTCCCTCACCAAGCCCAACAAATTTCACCGGTATGCCCAGTTCGCGTTTTAATGCGATAACAATACCACCTTTTGCTGTTCCGTCGAGTTTTGTTAATACTAATCCTGTTAATTTTGTTACTTCGTTGAATTGTTTCCCTTGACTGAGTCCATTTTGTCCTGTCGTCGCATCCATAACAAGGAATGTTTCATGAGGTGCACCAGGTACTTCACGCTCGATGACGCGATTGATTTTTTCAAGTTCTTTCATCAAGTTCACTTTATTTTGCAGACGACCTGCTGTGTCCACGAGTAGCACTGTAGCGTTTTGTTCTTTCGCAGCTTTGATTGCATCAAAGACAACAGATGCCGGGTCACTGCCTTCTGGCTGTGTCGTAATCATCACGCCACTTCTCTCTGCCCAACGTTCAAGTTGTGCAACAGCACCCGCGCGGAACGTATCACCCGCGGCTAACATTACTTTTTCACCTTCCGCTTTAAAACGGGCAGCGAGTTTTCCAATTGTCGTCGTTTTACCAACGCCGTTTACGCCAATAAATAAATAGACTGTGAGTCCGTCATTGTTGGTTTTCAAACTTGCATCATTGACACCATTTTCGTTGTACAAACCAATCATTTTATCAACGAGTACTTGTTTGAGTTCTTTTGTTTCTGTAATGTTTTTACGCTTCGCTTCCATTTTCAGTTCGTCAATCAGGTCCATAACTGTCATCACGCCAACATCAGCTCCGATGAGTAGTTCTTCTAATTCTTCAAAAAAGTCTTCATCTACTTTTCGGTAGCGCGCAAAGAGATCGTTTACACCTTCCGTGAAGGATTGGCGCGTTTTTTCTAGCCCTTTAACAAATGTATCTGTGACTGCTTGTGTACTTTTACTGAATGAATCTTTAAGTTTTTGAAAAAAACTCATATTTCCCTCCTATGAACTGCTTTTGCACTGTGTATTTTTTATCGTTGGGTAACTTCTTCCCCGTGGTCTTCTGTGAGTGCGTCGAATTGAACGCTCACAAGTCGACTTATACCATTCTCTTGCATTGTAACCCCATAGAGCACGTCACACAACTGCATTGTTCCTTTTCTGTGGGTAATGACGATAAATTGTGTTTCGTTGCGTAGTTGTGTTAAATAACGCGCAAAACGTAAGACATTTGCTTCATCAAGCGCTGCTTCTACTTCATCGAGAATAGAAAAGGGTACAGGACGTACTTTTAGGATAGAAAACAGTAATGCGATTGCTGTTAGTGCTTTTTCTCCGCCGCTCATTAAGTTTAAGTTTTGTAGTTTTTTCCCCGGTGGTTCCGCGACGATGTCGACACCTGTAGTAAGTAAGTCCTCAGGGTTTGTCAATACTAACTCTGCTCGTCCACCACCAAATAGCGCTTGAAAAACGCCGTTAAAGTGTTGCGCAATCTCAGAGAATGTTTGACCAAAACGTTTTTTCATTTCACGGTCCATCTGTTCGATGATTTCGTTAAGTGTTGCTTGCGCTTTACGCATATCTTCTTCTTGCGCACTTAGCCCATCTACGCGCTCTTTCATATTTTGATATTCTTCGATGCTCGCTTCGTTCACTGCACCAATTTTATTGAGTTGGTCCTTTAGGAAACGTAATTCAT
>JBOFGC010000536.1:0-2397 GCA_051648945.1 Bacilli bacterium | reverse complement strand
CTTTCCAAACGTACGAATCCGATAAACATTCCCATCTTTCCGTACAATCTCTATCACATTAAACCATTTTACAAGTCGTATATTTGTTATTTCGTTCCAAGAAATTCGTTCTCCACGATACAAAAACCCTTTTGGATCTGCTACGATAAGTGGAAATAATAACGTATCTATTTTTCTTATAACGTAGTAAATTGGCACAGACAATAGAATACACAACGTAATAAAAGTCACGCCACCTTGAATGTACGAAAACAGTGTAGGTCGAGACTCTAAACTTTGCCGAAAATCGAGTAAAATACAGAGAACAACACCAAAGGAAATCGTACTAACGTATTGAAGTTTGCGCCAAACATCAGAAAAATACACCGACAAATGATAGACTTTCATATTCTCACCCTCTTAACCTTTGTACCTTTTAAATTATTCTATCACTATCACCTGCTCTTTTTCTAGTGTTGCAACTCAAACTGATAAACAAAGTTTGTGTTCTTTTTTTTCACGAGCATTTTCTCTTGTCCATCTTGAAGCATAAGTAGTGTTATTTTTTCGTTCGATTTTTTCACTGTCCCATTATCTGTTTCTTCATTTATGTTAAGCACTAAGTATCGTTCTTCATTATCATCAAGAATTGTATACTCTCCCTTTACAAAATCATTTTCATCCGACTCATCACTATACCATGAAAACTCTTGATTACTATAAAATACGAGCGTCCCACCTTTATCACTTTCCCAAATACCCTCTTTAACAAAGTTTTCTCTACATCCAACAAGTAGGAATAGACTGAATAACGCTGTTTTCCAAATTCCATTGATGCGCATCTATTTCGCTCCTTCTTTGCAACTCAAAATGACATACGGTTATATGTATGTGCATTTTTTCTGACCTATGAGTAGTTCATACAAAACGAACTTGTCCTTTTTTACGCTGAACATAGTTATATCTATATAATATTGTCACGAAGTTTGCACAGAAGTGTTTGCTGTTTTCTGCGTATAATTAGTACTGTTTAGTTTTTTTGGAGAAGGAGATGTTATGGAAGGATTTTTTTGGAGCGTAGTACCTGCGCTATGTATTATCATCGCAATATTTCTAACCCGTTCGGTTATGATTTCTTTATCCCTTGGTATCCTCATCGGCTCATTTATCGTGATGGACGGGCAGTTTTTTCAAACGTTACAGTTAATGATTAAAAACTTCATTTCCCTTTTTTATGTAGACGGCGGACTTAATTATGGGAATTTGAGTATTCTTTGTTTTTTACTCTTACTTGGGGTCTTAACCGGTCTTATTACTTTTCTTGGGGGAAATGCGGCCCTTGCGAATTGGTCGAAAAAGCGGATTTCTTCAAAACGGTCTGCAAGTATGACGATTGTTGGGGTTGGACTTACACTTTTTCCTGATGATGTGTTCAATATGTTCTCTACAGGGCAACTCGCAAAACCGCTTGCTGACGGGAACGGAATTAGTCGACAAAAAGTGGCGTATTTTCTCCACTCAACAAGTGATCCACTATGTGTACTTACACCGATTAGCAGTTGGGGTGCTTATATTATAAGTATTTTAAGTATGATTATTAGCACACAATCGCTCGACAATAGCGGTCTTCACCTCTTTTTACAAATTGCTCCCTTTAACTTTTATGCAATTAGTAGCATTTTGTTTGTACTTGCCGTTGCATGGTGGGGCGTATCACTCGGTAAAATGAAAGAAGCTGAAGAACACTGTTCCGCTATTGCTTTTGATGAAAGTACAGCAAATAATGGAAAGCTTCGGTATTTGTTTTTACCACTTGGCACACTTATTCTCACTTCTGTTGGTTGGATGTTGTTCACAGGGATTGTTCAAAGTGGCAGTTTTGAATTACAACAAATCTTTGCACATGCCGAAATAAGTGAGGCACTCATTGTCGCGACGCTATGCAGTATTGTTGTCACGTGTGGGTTAATGTTTGCAAAACCAAGCATTTGTTGGCGTACACTTTACAGTAATGTTGTACAAGGAATGCATACAACACTTCCAGCTATTCAAATTTTACTGTTAGCTTGGATGGTAAGCTCACTAACTGAGCAACTTCAGACCGGTAAATATATTGCAGATTTGGTTGTAGCTTCTCAGTTTGATGTCCGTTTATTGCCCGTTGCTCTGTTCCTAATCACTGGTGTCATGGCGTTTGCGACTGGCACGAGTTGGGGCACGTTTGCGATCATGCTTCCCATCGGTGCGCAAATTATTCTGCAAATCGACAGTTCTGTGTTGCCTGTCATTCTTGCGGCTGTTTTAAGTGGTTCTCTTTTCGGTGATCATTGTTCACCAATCAGTGATACGACGACCGTCGCTGCTGCGGCGAGTGGTTGTACCCAGTTCCAACATTTTGAAACTGTCATTTACTATGCA
>JBOFGC010000535.1:0-2655 GCA_051648945.1 Bacilli bacterium | reverse complement strand
CCGCGACGAGGAGGCACACGGCCGCCCCACAGGAAAGCGGAGTTGCCTGGCGTAGTACCCCAGTTCCACACAAACATACGCGATATCCCAATTATTTTCATAGAAAATTTCTCAAATATTAAAAATACAAGTATAATATATTCATACAATTCAAAAAGAAAAAGTCTTTCCACTAAGACTTTGTTAAGGCAAGGAGTAAAAAATGGATAAACATGATTTGCTAACAGAAATAGAAAAAGTAAAGATCAATCCATCCTATATAACAATACTATGTAGCAAAATAAATACACTCGATGTAAACCTAGCAAAAGCACACTATGAGTTTTTGGTAGCCTATTTAAATACAGAAATAATTGAAGAAGCCTATCCATGGGTTGTTCATCATTTAGGTTGGGTTCATTATGATATGGGTGAGGTAACAGTCGCAATCACTTACCAAGAGCAAGCGCATACTATTTTTGAACAACAAAAAAACATCGAAGGACTTCTCAGTACAATAGCTGCACTCATCGGATGTCATAGCTTTATAATGAATTATGCCACGTCGTGCGAATACGGAATAAAAGGGATTCCACTAGCGGAATCAACAGGGAAATATGAGCGATTACATTCTATAAAATCGAATTTAGCGTTAACTTATTTAGAAATGGAAGAATATGAACAAGCGAAATATTTACTCGACCAGTTACATACGTTACCGAATATAGGAAAAAATGCGAATGTCGTCGCCAATTTACTTAACTTATCTGAGTGTGAGCGCCACCTCGGAAACGTAGAACAGGCAATCATATATTGCAATCAAGCGTATGACTTGGCTGTAGAATGGTTTCCAGACATCATTACTAGTATTTATGACCATAGAGCACGTGCTTTTGCAGCGTTAGGAGACTATGAAACGGCAGATAAACAATTCAAGTGCAGTATCGAGAGTGTAACGGAGCGTGCGCACGAACTTTATGTTGGTGATGCGTACTATCAATGGGCGGAACTCGACATTCTACAAAATCGCTACGCAGAAGCTTTAGTGAAACTAAATAAAATCGAGATCGAAAACAATAAATTGCACTCAAGAAGAACGTTGAAACAAGTGTATTATGCGTTGTATATAGTGAATAAAGAGTTAGGGAACCAATCAGAAGCATTTCGGAATTTAGAACTGCACGCACAATTGGTGCAAGAATTAGAAAAAAATCGAAAAGAAGTAAAGCGTATCGAGAGAAATGAAATCGGGAATGAAGAAAATAAAACATATAAATTACTTTATAATCAATCCCAAGGGCTGTACCGAACGGGGCAAAGAATTACATCGACATTAAATGAAGAGGATATTTATCAAATCGTTGCCGAAGAAATGGAAGCATTATTTCAATCCGATTCTTTACAAATCTACACGTACGATGATCAAACCCAAACGTATAATTGTAAACATTGCTTTGAACGGGGAAGGACCGTAACGCTTGAACCGACTTCGATACATGAAGAAACTTTTGCAGGCTATTGCATAACAAATAAAAAAGATATTTTGATAAATAATCTAGTAAGTGAGTTTCATAAGTATTTTACAAACTATGACCATTACATTTCAATGGTATTAGGCGAACAGTTACCGAGTTCGGACCCTATTAGTCAGTCCTTCATCTTTGTTCCAATTCTCTATAAAGAAGAAGTACTCGGTGTTTTGAGTATACAATGTTACAAAGCAGATAGTTTTAGTATAAAAGACGTAGTAAATCTAAAGATATTATCAACGTATTTGGCGATTGCACTTGTAAATGCACGACTCTATCAAGAACTCGAATACCGAGCGACATTTGATGCACTCACAGACGTCTACAATCGTAAAGAGGCGTTATTACGCATTCAAAAGGAGCTAGAAACTCATCCGCAGAGAACATTGATTATGATTGATATTGATAATTTTAAGAATATCAACGACACGTATGGACATTTACAAGGAGATGAGGTTATTGAAAGAATTGCCAAATGTATTAAACATCAAATAGGAAAGAACAATATTGTTGGGCGTTATGGCGGAGAAGAGTTTATTGTACTTATCGATTCAACCGTTAATGATAGCTATCTACTTGCAGAAAAGTTAAGGAAAAAAATCCATGCTTTAGCATTTGAGACGCAGATGAATAAAGAGCTTATAGTGAGTGTAAGTATCGGTATGACAGAAAATCTAAACAAAAATAGAACGCTTCATGCATTAATTGGAGAAGCGGATTCTGCATTGTATGCAGCAAAACTTGCAGGGAAAAATAAAGTTGTTTCATATCGCGAAAGTTAACGTCGTTCTATATTAAAAGTTAGGGTATTCAGAAAAAGCTATGATTCGCTTTTTTTGAATATCCTTCTTTTGGTTGAGAAAATGGAAGAAGTACTTTATCTATATCGCCCAGGCACCCCCACTTCAAAAACGTAAAAGCCGTAGCTCAGTTTTAAAGGGGGGGGAGTTCAAACGAAGCAAAACAATCAGAAAAAAATAGTGTAGTAAAATACGCAACAAAGATGACTACAAATCATTAATATCAGGGCACGTTCCGAAGAAGTAAAGTGATTCTTTATCGATGAACGGGCCTTTTTTTAAAATCCAGAAAGATGTAGATAGAAAATATGTAATTTCTAGGAAAATTTCATGGCGATTAGGTCTTC
>JBOFGC010000534.1:0-5632 GCA_051648945.1 Bacilli bacterium | reverse complement strand
ATTTTTCTTTTGTAAAACTCTATCGGTAATAAAGAATAACAATGAAGCTCCTAAACTATACACTAGTAATATAAGACCAAAGACAGCATGTAAAATAGCAGAAATAACTATTTCATATTTTTCGTTTTTCAATTTTTTTAAAACAAATTGACTGACTCTATCACTAATGATAGAAGTTAATACCCCATAAACTAAAATTGCTGGGAAACTATACATTAAATAAAGAGGTATGATTAATACAACTTCAAATAAATAATTTGGTAAGGAGAGAGTGATTTGAAAAATATCTCAGTAAAGAAAACTATCATCGTATCTTTAGTTATTCTTCTGCTCACAACTATTTTCACAGTTCCAATGAGCACGAGCGCTATGTATAGCGATCCCTTGCAGTCTGCGACAATTGAAGACGAAAACGAAAACGAAATAAACGTGGCACCAATCTTAGTAAGTAATGAACAAGAAAATGTAGCTGAATCGTTTTCTACATATAACAATGATACTAAATGTGGACCGCCATGCGGTTTCATTGCTGTACTTGTAGTTAGAGAAGGTGTGAAGTACTTATTAAAGAAGCCTACAAATCAAGTCCTAGTACGAACGATAGTAAGAAGCACAGTTTCTAAATCAGATGATATCATTAGAAACTATACACCTTATTCGATACAATCGGGTAATCGCACAATCACAATTACAAAAACAGTTATGAAACACATCTTAGACAGACATCATCCAGACTATTTTCATGATCTAGGGGACCTTGCGGAGCCACAAAGCTTCTTTATGGATACTATTAGTACTACCATAATAAATAATATCGCCAACCAAGCTGTTCGACAGAATGCAAATAAATTGTTTACTAATACGGGCCCCCAAATCTTTAAACAAGTAGATCATGTCTATAATGGAATAACTTACAGAGTAGGAGTTGACACGGTGAAAAACAGAGTCACTCAGGTCTATCCACGACAGACTTTCACTCGCGAATAGCTCTTCTCTGTTTTTTTACTGTGAACCAACAGAATAAAAAAGGATGCATTTTAATTGATGTATCTTTTTTTTGTAAGAAATTAAGAGCGATAGGAAACTATCTCTGTTAAGGCATACGGGTAGTCTTTTTTGAACACCATACATTAATTAGTTGTAATCTAAGTATCAATATAGTACATTTTTACTGAACTAAAAATAAAAAGAGGAGGATAATTGATGTGGCCAAATCCTAAATATGACGAAACTCGAAATAAATTTATAACACTATGTACAGAATATGCAGAAAAGTATGGTTATAAACTCGACGACGTTTCTGAGCATGATATTACCCCGAATTTCTTCATAGCGCCAATGGAAAAAGGTGAAGTGTACATTAAGTTAATCTTAACTTACAATGGAAAATACATGGCAGTCATTGAAGACCGCGATAAGTTGTGGGAACGCTTTTCAGAAGAACAACGTAATGAGGTAAGAATCGCCACAAAAAATTATACAATTAACCTCTGGGAAATGTTTTATTGGTTACCACTAAATGAGGGAGCAGAAATATTTCAACCACATTATGAGATTTTAGATCCAACATTTCTATATGAGCCACTTGATATGGAAGCTTTTAAGCGTACGAAGTATTACGATGCTCCGCCGGGCAATTCATATACAGAATACTGTGTAGAGCGATGGGAGACAAAAACAGTTGGTGAAGTAATATTTAATTACTGGGATTAGCAAAGTAGTTTCTTACTTGGACGATCATCTTTTTCAGTCAGTTGTTTAACAGTTCTTTTTCACAAGCTAAAAAGCAAACATCACACATTTCTAATTGAAGCCACTGAAAACCTACGTTTTAAAAAATTGCTCGTATGTAGCTGAAAATGAGTCCACCCTGTTGAAATTTGAACAGAGTGGACTCATTTTCTATTGTATCCTGGTGTTATTCTTGATCTATCAGCTTCATTATTCGTTTCAAACTCACAACGAACGTGGTCGTCGCCCCTTGTATCTGCATACCAAATAGACCCGTGCTAATGGCTACATCATACCCGTGTCCGTTCTTTAACAAGAGTGTGCAGTTACAAAACCAATCAGCAAGTTTCTGACGTAATGAGACCATTCTCTGTACCAGGAGTCGACATATTTATTCGGGATGTTAAAGCTTTGGATGTGCTGGCTAAAGTTTTCTCAAGTAAGAACGGTAAAGGAACTGAGTTAGTGGATATAATGATGGACTTTGTTTTTTCAGCAAAAGCGTTTGGATTCAGAGGTTATTTTGTAAATTACCCTCTATTTAGGAGCACGGAGACAGGATTAAAATCCCAGTAAAGTGTTACGGTCGCAATGCAGAAGGGTTTGTTGAGCGAGCGGAAGTATTATGTAAGCAAGAGTGGATAGATACTTGGAAGGTATTTACTGCAGAATCTAATAATATTGGTATAACCTATCCAGATTATGCCACTTTTCCGCTGAGATTTAGCTAGCATAAAACTCTCGATGGTCAAAATGGATATTTACGCACACATGACAAAGAACATTAAAAAAGAGGCCTCCAATAAGTTTGGCAACTTAATGAAAAACCTCTCTAAAAATCTTATCGATTAATACTGAATAAAACCTTTGGTACTATACCATTTATTAACACAAACTTTGCCAATTAGGTGGGAAACCCATTTGATTTAAAATTTGGCTAAAATTAATCGAGGTAAAATCATTTTGAGCTTTAGCAAATAGTTGAGATAGACTATTTACCAATTGTTTATGTTCCTTTTTAGTAGTTACGAGCTTTAGATAAGCGACCATTGTGAATAAATTCCCAGTGAGTAAATTACTTTGAATATTTAACAAATTTGCGTTATGGCTACTTTTGGAAGGTCTGTTTAATTTAAAATTATACAGTCTTTCTTCATGAGCACAGACATTTCTAAATAAATTTGCAGTTTTCAAAACATCAATAAGTGAGTCTTTTGGAAATTGCAGATTTACATTATAGGTTTTTTTGTATATTTTGGAGAAATCCTGTGCTATTTTATCTTTTAAAGGATCATCTAAACACATATAGAAGTTTTGAATGTTACCTAATGTTAGATTGTTTGATAGCACCCAAAGTGGAACTTCTTGATGAGTATCCAAGTAATGTTTAATAGGACCATTTCTGTCCGAATGATTCGTTATAACCTGTGAAAGTGTTGTAATAAGTTTTAAAACTTGCTTAAGTTGCTTAGTATTATTCGTAAAATTTTTCATATCTAAATAAGCATTAGTTTGTCTGAACTTACTAGAAAATCTGTAAGCTATTTTAGATTTCACACTCTTTTCAAATATCAATAAATATTTAAGAAGGATATTTCTTAGTTCTCTATCTAATATATAGAGTTTATGTATTTCTTCAAATGTTGCACCTTGTATGTACTTTTCTGGAGACACTGGCGTTCCATTTGGATTAGTCATTAAAAATAAATCTTTATAGCCATTAATTACATTGTAGTATCCTTCATTTTCAAGAATCCTCATAGCGTTTGAACCATTATCAACACTTAACCCTCTGCCTCTAAGGATTTTTAATTGCTGAATATGAGTTTGGAAAGGTTTCAAGTTTTTTCACCTCAATAAAAATAGCCCAGTCCTCGGAAGGAACATGGGCCTGATCACTAAGATCATTATATTATATGCATTGAAATCCTGTCAAATACAATTAATATCAAATAGATAAAAAAAGAGGCTTTCACTAAGTCCACTGACTAAAATGAAAACCTCTCTCTAAAAACTTCTCCAGCTAATATCGGTCACTATTTCGGACACTCAATTAGGTGTAACGGATTATAAACATTGATGTAACAAAGTTTTTACACCTTTATTACATCATGCCGCCCATACCACCCATGCCGCCCATGTCTGGCATTGCTGGGCCGTTGTTTTCTGATGGTTTGTCAGCGATTACCGCTTCTGTTGTTAAGAACATTGCTGATACGCTCGCTGCGTTTTGAAGTGCTGAACGTGTTACTTTTGTTGGGTCAACGATTCCTGCTTCGATCATGTTTACCCATACGTTTGTTGCTGCGTTAAAACCTACGCCTGCTGGCTCTGATTTTAAGCGTTCAACGATAACAGAACCTTCAAGGCCTGCGTTCGTTGCGATTTGACGTACTGGTGCTTCTAGGGCACGTAATACGATGTTTACACCTGTTTGCTCGTCACCTGTTAATTCAAGTGATGCTACTTTGCTGTACACGTTCATAAGTGCCGTTCCACCACCTGCTACGATACCTTCTTCAACCGCTGCACGTGTAGAGTTTAATGCATCTTCAATGCGAAGTTTGCGCTCTTTTAATTCTGTTTCTGTTGCTGCGCCGACTTTGATTACTGCTACGCCACCAGCAAGTTTTGCTAAGCGCTCTTGTAATTTTTCACGGTCGAACTCAGAAGTTGTTTCTTCGATTTGTGCACGGATTTGACCGATGCGCGCGTCGATGCTAATTGATTCGCCATAGCCTTCAACGATTGTTGTGTTTTCTTTTGTAACAACAACTTTCGCTGCGCGTCCTAATTGGCCGATGTGTGCTGATTTAAGGTCTAAACCTAAATCTTCTGTAATCACTTCACCGCCTGTTAATACTGCGATGTCTTCAAGCATTGCTTTACGACGGTCGCCAAAGCCTGGTGCTTTAACAGCAACTGCAGTGAACGTTCCACGTAATTTGTTTACAACTAATGTTGCTAACGCTTCGCCTTCTACATCTTCTGCTACGATAACAAGTGGTTTTGATTGTTGAACAACTTGCTCTAATACAGGTAAGATTTCTTGGATGTTAGAGATCTTTTTGTCTGTGATTAAGATGAATGGGTTGTCTAAAACAGCTTCCATTTTATCTGAATCAGTGATCATGTATGGTGATGCATAACCACGGTCAAATTGCATACCTTCAACAACTTCAAGTTCTGTCGTGAAACCTTTTGATTCTTCTAATGTGATAACGCCGTCTTTGCCAACGCGCTCCATTGCTTCAGCGATTAATTCACCAACAGTTTCGTCCGCTGCTGAAATTGCCGCTACTTGTGCGATAGACGCTTTGCCTTCGATTGGCTTTGTGATTGCTTGTAATTCTTCAACAGCTACGCGAACTGCTTGCTCAATCCCTTTACGAATGCCCATTGGGTTTGCGCCCGCTGTAACGTTCTTTAAGCCTTCACGAATCATTGCTTGTGCTAAAACTGTTGCAGTCGTTGTTCCGTCACCAGCAACATCGTTTGTTTTGCTTGCAACTTCTGCTACTAATTTTGCACCCATGTTTTCGAATGCATCTTCTAATTCGATTTCTTTCGCGATTGTTACACCATCATTCGTGATAAGCGGTGAACCGAATTTCTTTTCTAATACTACGTTACGTCCTTTTGGTCCTAATGTTACTTTAACAGCGTCTGCAAGTGTATCTACTCCGCGTAACATCGCGCGACGAGCTTCTTCACTAAACTTAATTACTTTTGCCATATTGTTTCCCTCCTAATTGTTTTACGTTTATGTTTATCCGATGACAGCTAAAATGTCAGATTCTTTTAATACTAAGTATTCTTTACCTTCAAATTTCACTTCTGTTCCTGCGTATTTTGAGAAGATTACGCGATCATCAACTGCAACTTCAACAGCTACACGTGT
>JBOFGC010000533.1:0-5228 GCA_051648945.1 Bacilli bacterium | reverse complement strand
CTCCGTTGCCTGTCTTCGTACCCTTCAATGATGTGATCATGGTCGCGTTAAAACTTTTCATCCATGGGTTGTGAAATAGGATACGCTGGCTTTCATGGTTATGTTCTAAGCAAAAACTTCTAATGCGATTTCTTTTTTCAATAGTCTTCGTAATTGTTTTGTGAACTTCTCCATGCTTTCTCCCTCAAAAAAGAATGTTCGGTTCGAATGTATACAGAGATCAATACTTTCTCCTGCTTTCACGACAGTTATTTTGGGCAACATTTTAAATTGTTCAAAACGCATCGCAATAAACCAGCGCACACATACGGCATACAACTCTAGATTTTCGATTTCACTCTCAGACATGACTATACCGCTATCTGTGATCATCGCTAAAAAGCGTCGCTGATTTTTATAACTTGCCATCATTGCTAGGCGGAACTGCTCTTCATATGTATGACTCGGCATGTCTTGATAAATTAAACAATAAAAGGTATGTTGATAAATATTATCTGAATGAATAATACTTCCTAAATCAGAGAGTAAATACGCTTCCACGGCTAAGTTGCGCATCACTTCCTGTTTTACCGAGTGACTATCTTCGACTAGTTCATCTAAAAAAGTACGCAACAGTGGAACTACTCGCTCTTTTTGCTCAACGCTCAACTGAAAGTCGTGTGCTAATAGTTTTACAGCGGAAGTTTGTGCACCGATTTGTTCGTCAAGTACATGTAACTTTCCAATTAAGTAACCTTCTCGCACACCTTCTCGTGAAACGACAAAACGTTTTGCGCCAAACTTTTGGCAGAGTACATAAAAAAACTTTGTACAGGCAACGAGCGTTTCAGCTCTCGTGTTGCTAATACCTTCCATTTTTGCTAATTTCTTAATCCCTAACGTTTTCATTTCTTGAATGAGTGTATACAGTTCATCTACAGAAAGGGTATAGCCATGTAACGTTCGAAAATTGGCACGTTTCAATTGAGAATGTACTTTCGCAATTGCACGTGCGTTTCCGCCAATTCCAATAAATTCATTCACTTGAACACTATTCATCGGTACTTGGCTTGTCCATTTACGAACAACATCTTCGTAAACTACAGTCTCATCTTCATCAAGTTCGGTTAGACGTAGCGAGCCAATTGGTAGACTACACCAACTTCTACGCTCTCCATTTTCATAATGCGTCAATTCGCAACTTCCACCACCTAAATCGGCACAGATTGCTATTGCATAAGGTAATGTCTGTTTCACAGCTAAATAGCCATAATACGCTTCGTCATCCTCAGAAACGATTTCAATTTCTATCCCAAGTGTTGCGTAAATCGATTGCAACACTTCTTTTTGATTTTTGGCACTTCGTAGTGTTGCTGTTGCAAAAAAATGTTTGTGTGTGACATCGAGTTCACTACAAAGTTCACTCATATGAAACAAAATTTTTCGCAATTCTCGAACACCTTCAGCCGATAAAACACCTTCCATTGACAAAAAAGTACCTAATTGCGCTGGAAATTTATATGTAGCAATTTCTTTCACACGTCGAGCTGTTTGTTCGTAAACAACCATTCGAATTGTGTTTGAACCAATATCAACGAGTGCAATTTTCTTCATCGAAATCTCCTTACTTCATAAGTTTGTACGGTAGAAAACACCGAAACTGCTCAATAAATCAACAGTTTCAGTGCACATTTTGTGAGTGAAACAACAATGTTCAATTGTCTTAAAGAACTAACTGATCAATGAGCTCCACTAATTCGCCTATTTCTGGTTTTGATACTTGTGCACTCGCACCGACACTTTCGCCTTTATGACGGAGATCGTCTGTAATGAGTGACGAGAAAATAACGACTGGTAGTTTATTTAGCTTTGGATGTGATTTAATACGTGATGTAAGATGATGCCCATCTAATTGTGGCATTTCAATATCAGTTACGACCATTTGTACGAAGTCTTCAATTTGTTGGTCATTGCTTACTAGTGACTCTAAATAATCAATCGCTTGTTTGCCATTATCAAACCAGATTAAGTCGGTATAACCCGCTTGTGATAATGTGTCTGCAATCAAACGGCGCAATAGAATCGAATCTTCTGCAAGTACAATTTTCTTCTCACTGCGTGTTCTTTCGCCTAAATAACGAATACGTTCTACACTAATTCCTGATTCCGGGTTAATATCTACTACGATTTTTTCGAAATCTAGCAATAAAATCATTGCATCATGATGTTTTACTACACCGATAATTTCTGTTTCTAACCCTTGATACATTTCATTAGGTTTTTCGATTTGTGTCCAAGAAATACGGTGAATTTGTGTTACTGAGTGAACATGAAATACAATCTTCAGTTTATTAAATTCTGCCACAATATATTTATCTTGGTCGGGTTGCGGACTCGGTGGATATCCAAGTGCTTTCGCTACATCAACAACAGGTAATACTTCGCCACGTAGTTCAATGATTCCTTCTACATTTGGGTGTGCATGTGGAATCGGCGTAATTT
Source organism: Bacilli bacterium (assembly GCA_051648945.1). Taxonomy (GTDB): domain Bacteria; phylum Bacillota; class Bacilli; order JBOFGC01; family JBOFGC01; genus JBOFGC01. The sequence goes on along the minus strand of JBOFGC010000533.1, from coordinate 2,747 downwards.
CCATTGGTGAAATAATTTCTCGCACCTTAATAACATTAATGCCAAATTTATAACGATCGATACCGAATTCTACAATTTCTAATTCATTTGTGCCTGAGGACAACAAAATTCCCTGTTGGTCTTTAGTAGTATGCATAAAATCGCCCCTTTATTTTCCTAGTTCATTCATCTATTATAAACTTCTTCAGAATAATTGAAAAGGACTCGCATGTTTAAATAAATAAAATAATTAAAAATGTCTAAATGTATACTAGTATTTGTTGTTCTCTAGTTCGAAATGTTCAGGTAATACGATTGTGACCACTGTCCCTTTTCCGTATGTACTTTGAATCCGTACTTCGCCTCTATGTTCCGCGACGATTGATTTTGTTACTTTCAATCCTAGTCCTGTTCCTTTTTCTTTTTCTGTATAAAACACCGTTCCTACTTTCTGTAATTGTTCGTTCGTCATTCCGATTCCATTATCGGACACGATGATATGTGCGCTTACGCCTACACGATGTACCGCAACTGTAATCTTCCCAACGCTCGCTTCTACAGCCTCGATTGCATTTTTGACAACATTTATAAACACTTGTTTTAATTGTCCAGCATTGCCTAGTACGTGCATGTAGCTTTCTTGATGAAGTTTCATCTCTACATTTTTCATTTGTGCATACGGTAAAATAAGTGAAAATGTGCTTGAAACCACATCGTTTAAGGCAATTGGTTGAAATATCGTATCCGTCGGTCTAGCTAACTGTAAATAGTCTGTTATTATACTCTCTGTTCGATCTAACTCTAAAAATACTAAATCCATATATTCGCCCTTTTCGGTCGTGAGTTCTGATTTTAATATTTGTAATAAGCCCTTCATCACTGTGAGTGGATTGCGCACTTCATGCGCGACACTTGCTGCGATTTCACTTACGATTTGTAATTTCTCTTGCGCTTTTTTTTGAATTCGAAGTACATCATTCTCATAACAATACTCTTTTATATAATAGAGTAAATAAAATCCAACCATAAAGATCAAATAATAAAACAATAATTTCCATTCTTGAGCATAAAAGTACGTAACAAATTCCTTGTTTGTTGTGCATAAGTAAACGTAAAACACTACGCTCAAAAGAACGTGAACACTGCAATAAAAGGTTATAAACCCTAATTTTTTCTGTCCGTATACTGGGCCTTTTTGTTGTACGTATGTGTTACAAACAATCAAGATGATGATAAAATGTATGCAATAAATGAGCGGAGATATCTTTAGTAGTAGTACAACAATTCCGAATAGGAGACTGATAATATATCTTTGTTGTTGCGTGAACGATAAAAAAGAGTAAAAGCAAAGCACTAGAACGAAATGCAACGACCAATTGTGTGTAGTATCTGCACTCGAGATTAAAATCACAAATGCAATGGCACATTCAATCATAGCAATGATTGTCATTTTTTTTTGTAGTTTACTTTGTGTTGATAAATTTGCGTATACAAGGGAGGTAACTAGCGTAGGGATAAATATTAAACATAATAACAAAAGCATGAATGAAAAACTACCAATATCATTTATATCGATAAATGATGGCAAACTACCACCTCACATTGACTTCTACTACTCTTATTCTAGCAAAAATGTCCTTTTAGATAGTCGTACTTAACGTAAAATTAATGTTATTTACAGATATTTTATTTTTCTGTGAAAATATTTGAGTTCTCGCGTTAATGTTCTTCATCCCTGAGGTGTGAAAGTGAATGATGTGCTTTTTGGGAATGTATAGTATAATTAGCACAATGTTTTGAGAATCTAACAAGATTGTGAAGAAGGGGAGTCTATTTTGCAAATTAATTCTGTCGTTTCATCCATTCAAATTAGTGGCATTCGCCAATTTTTCAACTATGCAAATAGCGTGCCGAATAGTGTTGGGCTTACGCTTGGGCAACCTGATTGGCCTACGCCAGAACGTATTAAAAATGCCGCTGTGCAAGCTATTCAAGATAATCAAACGGTCTATACTGCAAATGCTGGGCTGTTTGAACTTCGTAGCGCTGCGAGTACATATTATAGTAAGCACGGGCGTGTTTATGCGCCTGAAAATGAGATTATCGTAACGGTTGGTGCTTCACAAGCGCTTGATAGTACATTTCGTGCGTTGTTACAACCTGGAGATGAAGTTATTGTACCGGCTCCTGCTTATCCTGGGTATGCGCCTTTAATTGCACTTAGTGGTGCGACACCGGTTTGGATTGATACTACAGCTACTGGTTTTAAAATTACTGTTGAGCAAATTGAGCGAGCAACTACTTCTAAAACGAAAGCGATTTTATTGCCTTATCCGTCAAATCCAACAGGCGTTGTGTTAACGAAAAGTGAAGCGGATGTGTTAGCGGACTATCTTGCAACAACAAACTTACATGTCATTAGTGATGAAATTTACAGTGATTTAGTCTATGGTTGCGCGCATCAAAGTTTTAGTCAATATCCTGCTCTTTACGAACAAGCTGTAATTATTCAAGGTGTATCCAAATCACATAGCATGACGGGATGGCGAATTGGCTTTGTTCTTTGTAACCCCACTTATTGTGAACAAATCACAAAAGTGCAGCAATATAACGTTAGCTGCGCAAGTTCGATTAGCCAGTGGGCTGCTTTTGAAGCATTAAGCGGAGAACAATTAGAGCTCGCTGAAATGAATGCGGCCTATGAAAAACGTCGTAATTTTTTATATGGCGAATTACAGCGTTTAGGACTTGAGTGTGTACACCCTCAA
>JBOFGC010000532.1:0-7997 GCA_051648945.1 Bacilli bacterium | reverse complement strand
GTATGTGATACGTCAGTGATCTTAAATGACGCATTAGATGCAGGCAAGCGCGTGCTCTTTGAAGGTGCACAAGGCGTAATGTTAGACATCGACCAAGGTACATACCCATTCGTAACGTCATCGAATCCAATTGCTGGTGGTGTAACAATTGGTAGTGGTGTAGGCCCATCAAAATTAATAAAGTAGTAGGCGTATGTAAAGCATACACTTCACGTGTAGGTGATGGTCCATTCCCTACAGAATTACATGATGAAATCGGTCATCAAATTCGTGAAGTTGGTCGTGAGTACGGCACGACAACAGGTCGTCCACGTCGAGTGGGTTGGTTTGATACAGTTGTTGTTCGTCATGCACGTCGTGTAAGTGGTATCACAGACTTATCACTTAACTCAATTGATGTATTAACAGGAATTGAAACGTTAAAAATTTGTGTAGCATACGAGTACAAAGGTGAACGCATTACTGAGTTCCCACCAAACTTAAAAATGCTAGGCGAATGCACACCAGTTTACGAAGAGTTCCCAGGTTGGACAGAAGACGTAACAAGCTGCAAAACATTAGATGAGTTACCAGACAATGCACGTCATTACATCGAACGTGTATGCCAACTAACAGGCATCACATTATCAGTGTTCTCAGTTGGTCCAGACCGCACACAAACAAACGTAGTACGTAACGTATACGGCGTTTAAATATACTCAAAAAAAGAAGTCCGAGGGGGCTTCTTTTTTTTGAGTGTAGAGACAATAGATAAGGTCAAATGAGCACAAAAAGAGATCATAATAGCATTAAAAAAACAATTTCAAAAAAACAGTTGCATTTATTAAATTAGTATACTATAATAAATCTTGTCCTTGTAACAAAGGCCCATTGGTCAAGCGGTTAAGACACCGCCCTTTCACGGCGGTAACACGGGTTCGAATCCCGTATGGGTCACCATTTTTTTAATAAGCGGTTTCGTGGTGTAGTGGTTAACATGCCTGCCTGTCACGCAGGAGATCGCGGGTTCGATCCCCGTCGAGACCGCCATTTTAATACGGCTCGGTAGCTCAGTCGGTAGAGCAGAGGACTGAAAATCCTCGTGTCGGCGGTTCGATTCCGTCCCGAGCCATCCGGACAAAGAGTGCAGCATCTTATGATGTTGCACTCTTTTTTTGTATAGTAATACACAATATTGTAAAAGAATAAATGCAATGTGTACAAACTTGAAAGTAAGTTGTGTAGAAACTGTTAGAAATTTGGCAATTAAAAATGCTATACTAAATGTAAATCCGAACAAAAGTTTAGGAAGGATGACATAGCTATGAAAAAGAAAATTCTTATTGTCGACGATGAGAAACCAATTGCAGATATACTGAAATTCAACTTAGAAAAAGAGGGATTTGAAATCTCTTTAGCACATGATGGGCAAGAAGCGTTAGATAAAGTAGAGGAAATGAATCCAGATTTAATCTTACTTGATATTATGTTGCCGATTAAAGACGGTCTAGAAGTTTGCCGAGAAATTCGTAAAACACGTGAAACACCAATTATTATGCTAACAGCAAAAGATTCGGAAATTGATAAAGTGCTTGGACTAGAGCTTGGTGCTGATGACTATGTAACAAAGCCATTTTCAGCACGTGAACTTTTAGCGCGCGTAAAAGCAAACTTACGTCGCCAACAAACAATTGTAGCGGAAGATAAAGAAACTGATACTTCGCTTTATATTGGTGAGCTTGAAATCAATCAAACATCATATCAAGCGTTTAAACGCGGTGATGTTGTTGATTTGACGCACCGTGAGTTTGAGTTGCTTCTTTATTTAGCGAAACACATTGGTCAAGTTATGACGCGAGAGCACCTATTACAGACAGTGTGGGGCTATGAGTATTATGGAGACTTACGTACGGTTGATGTAACAGTACGTCGCTTACGCGAGAAAATTGAAGATAATCCTTCACATCCGACGTTACTCGTAACACGTAGAGGTGTTGGTTATTATTTAAGAGACGCGGAGCAGGAATAGAAGTATGAAAAAAGTGGGGTTATTTCGCTCAATTCATATTAAATTTGTTCTTATTTACATGGTCTTAATTATTATAGCCATGCAAATCATCGGTGTGTATTTTAATAAACAACTGGAACGAGAACTACTTGAAAATTACCGTGATTCTTTACGAGAGCGCGTGAGTTTATTAGTGTACAATCTCGAACAAGAGTTTACGACACGTGCGAATGAAAAGAACGCAGATGCAACAAATGGTGATACAGTCAATCAACTATTAACGGATTTTCGTTCGGGAAGTAATACGGAAGTACGTGTTATTGATCGAAATGGTGAGATTATCGCGATTTCTAACCCTGAAAAAGCCGAAATAGTCGGAAAGAAGAGTACGGAAATACTTGTAAAAAAAGCACTGGTTGTGGGTGTTGATTTTGAAGAACTCGTCGTAAACGAGAAAAATCATCGGTTACAAATTGTGGTGCAGCCGATTAAATCAAAAGGTGAAATATTAGGAGCAGTACACGTATCTTCATCCGTTGAATCCGTGTTTGAACAAATGGACCAGATCAATCGTATCCTATTTACAGGAACCTTTATCTCGTTACTTGTTACAGGTATACTCGGGACACTATTAGCACAAACCATAACGCGGCCAATTGCTGATATGCGTAAGCAAGCACTAGAAATGGCAAAAGGTAACTACTCGCGGAAAGTAAAAGTGTATGGTTATGATGAAATTGGCCAACTATCTCTTGCTTTTAATAATTTGTCCAAAAAATTACAAGAAGCACGTGCGACAACGGAAGGTGAGCGGAGAAAGTTAAGTTCGGTTCTTTCTCATATGACCGATGGCGTAATTGCTACGGACCGTAATGGAAAAGTAATCCTAATTAATGACCCTGCTATTGAAATGATTGATACGACACTTGAAGAAATGTTAAATAAAAATCTAGCGGATGTTTTGTATCATCATTTAGAAGAGGAAGAAGACTATACTTTGCCGAAATTAAATGAGACACAAGAAGATTTGTTGCTTGATTGGAGCACAGACTTTAAACCGCTCATTATCAAGGTGAGTTTTTCGACAATTCAAAAACAAAACGGTGCGTTTAATGGATTAATAGCAATTCTATACGATGTAACAGAGCAAGAAAAAATCGAACAAGAACGTCGTGATTTCGTTGCGAATGTATCACATGAATTGCGGACGCCACTTACGACGATGCGAAGTTACATAGAAGCGCTCGCTGAAGGGGCATGGGAAGACAAACAAATTGCGCCTCAATTTTTAGAAGTTACGCAAACAGAGACAGAACGAATGATCCGTTTAGTGAATGATTTGTTGCAACTTTCGAAAATGGACGCAACGGATTATAAGCTAATGAAAGAATGGGTGAACTTTACAACATTCTATAACCGAATCATTGACCGATTTGAAATGACAAAACCGGATTACATAGTTTTTGAACGAAACTTTGGCGATAGTGGTTTTTATATCGAAATCGACACGGATAAAATTACGCAGGTAATTGATAACATCATTTCGAATGCGATGAAATACTCGCCTGAAGGTGGAAAGGTTACATTCCGTCTGAAAGAACGAGGAAATATGTTAGAAATAAGTATTACAGATGAAGGTATGGGTATACCACGCGATAACATTAAGAAAATATTTGATCGTTTTTATCGTGTAGACCGGGCACGCTCAAGAAAAATGGGAGGAACAGGTCTTGGATTAGCGATTGCAAAAGAAATGATTCGTGCACATGGTGGAAATATTTGGGCGCGAAGCATTGATGGCAAAGGAACGACCATTTTCTTTACGTTACCGTATGAGGATATGAAAGAAGAGGATGAGTGGGAATGAGAATAAAGGAAGCCATCCAAACGATAATACTCATCGTACTCATGTGTATTAGTTTATTCCTTACATGGACAATCATCACTTACCAAGAACGGCGAACATTTAATGATGTAGAAGAACTTAGTGCGACAATGAACAGTAGTAAAAGTGCGCTAGCAAATCAACTGGTTGCACAATATGTGTTTGCGCAAACGAAAAATGAATTTTTCGGTACGCAAAAAAAAGAAGTCATGCAAAAGGTATACGATGCATTTGATAATGCAACAGTCGTTTCTCAAAGCAGTCGAAGCATTTCAGAATATTTCCCAGAAAATGATAAGCGACTCATTTTAAAATATCCACACTTGAAGATTGAAGATATTAAATCATTATTTGGCATTGAAGCAGAGTTATACGACACTTTTACTTTTAATTTTATTATGATTGACGTCATTTCAAATGACGAAGACCAAATCGCGGTTTCCTTTTTAGATAGTGATAAAAAGCGTGAACTAAATGTTAAGGTTAAGGACGTCAATACAATTCAGTTAAACAAACTCGTTTCGGCCATCGAGACGACCGCACCTGAGTATTTTATAGAGCGTGATTTCGGTCGTACGCCATTGTTTTTGCGTAAAGATGCAGCAGAATTTGATCATATCGCCTATCTAGCAGAAGATATGAGTGAGGATCAAGTTCGAAATATCTATTTCAATTCGGATCAAAATATTAGTCGTAATTCTGTAAAGAACAAAACGACATTTAGTGATGGAAGCCAAGTTGTCGAAATTAATGAAATATCAAATGTAGTTACGCTGTTTAAAGGTCAATCTTCTACTTCATTAAGTAAAGAGTTAAATACAACACTTGAAGGTCAATTGAACTTTCTACAGCGTTATCCATTTCCTTTTGATGAGTATTTGTTTGATGAGATGATAAATGAAGCCCAAAAATCTGTGTATCGATTAAGAATTAATGGAATTCCAGTATACAGTGAAGGAAACACTTCGCAAATTAATGTAGAGTGGTCACCTGTCGCGTATAAAAAAATTACAAGACCTAACTTTTTTTATAAAGGAACGATAGCGAACGAAACATTTAAAGTAAATTTGCCTTCGGGTAAAGACGTGTTACAACAACTACAATCAAATAAAGACATCAATGAACGAGACATTGAAGATGTGTATATTGGCTATGCCCAGTTTATCTATGATGAAAAACTCGGAATGAAAGTGATCCGTTTTGATCCAACGTGGATTGTTGATTATAACGGCGAGACATTGCGTTTTGAAAATGGTATGTTGAGTAACACTTTAAATTAAGATCGTTAAAAAAAGAGGAGGAGTTTTGTGGATTGGAACCGAATACGCATCATTTTTATCATTGCGTTAGCAGCGTTAAATTTGTATTTAGTCTATGAACTCTTTGGCAAAATCCACGCGAGTAAACTAGACTATTACCAAGAGTCGACCGTCGACGAGCAGTTGCAAGAAAGCGGAATAAAGTTTCCTGTTCTTCCGACTGAGCAACTCGACGTGCAGTATTATTCTGTTCGAAACTACACATATACTGAAGCAGATAAAGAGTCAGTTGAAAATCAAAAAGTGACGATGAGCGGCACTGAATTTACGGCAGTCATACAACAACCAAAGAAAGTCATTCTGAATGCAAAAGACGACTACTATAACAAATTAATTCAGGAAATTGTGCCCTATGCTGATGAATTTCAGTATGGTGGATATGATAAAACGTATAACGAACTCTATTTTTTTCAAGTCGTAAATGATAAAAAAATTTATTGGCATACCGATGCAATGACCGTTGTTACATTGAATGAAAAAAATGAGATGACTTCGTATCGTCAAAAAAGAATGATTCAACCAGAAGAAATTGAATTTAAAAAAGCAAATGAACTTGGACTTTCCGCAAAGGGCGCGTTAGAAGTTCTCTATATAAAAAACTATCTCGAATCAGATGCGACAGTCACGAAATATGAATTAGGATATTTTGAATTGATTTCACTCTCGTCCCAATCACAAATCATAATTCCAATGTGGCACTTTGTCGTAAACGGTACAAAGGACTACTATGTTGAAGCATTAGAGGGCCAAGTGTATACAATTGATCAGATTAACCGGAGTGAGATTTATGAGTATAAATTTTAGTGTTCTAGCAAGTGGAAGTAGCGGAAATGCTTTTTATGTCGAACATAAAGACACACGCTTACTTGTCGATGCTGGGCTAAGTGGAAAAGCGCTAGAACAGGCTTTTCAAAAGATTGATCGAAATCTTAAAGATGTGACAGGTGTGTTAGTAACGCATGAGCACTCTGATCATATTAAAGGATTAGGTGTTATTGCGCGTAAATATAACATTCCTATTTATGCGAATGCAAAAACGTGGAATGCAATGGACAATTTAATTGGAACGGTTTCAAGTGAATTAAAGTTCCAATTTGACACCGATACGAAGAAGGACTGGGACGGATTAACAGTTGAGTCGTTCGGTGTTTCTCATGACGCCGCAGAGCCTATGTTTTATACATTTAGTGCTAATGATAAAAAAGTGTCACTCATTACGGATACGGGTTATGTAAGTGGACGTATGAAGGGTGCCATTTTAGAATCGGATTACTACATCTTTGAGAGCAATCATGATGTGGAAATGCTACGAATGGGACGTTATCCTTGGAATGTGAAACGAAGAATATTAAGTGATGTTGGTCATGTATCGAATGAAGATGCAGCACTCGCAATGCGCGATGTAATTGATGATCGTACAAAAGGAATTTTTCTAGCCCATCTAAGTAAGGATAATAATATGAAAGATTTGGCTAGACTAACGGTAGAGGATATACTTCGTCAGTACGATGTCGATGTTGACAATGCGATTAAAATCCATGATACCGACCCAAACGAACCGACCAAATTAATTACCATTTAAAACTGAGAGGAGAAACACAATGGGATATTATGATGATATTGAAAACCAAAATACAGAGCAAAATGAAGAACAAGCAACTTCAAATGTAGAAACACCACAACGCAAACAGTCACCTACGAAGAAAAATACGCTTTTCACAGCATTCATCGGTGCAATTATCGGTGCGCTTTTGGTGATTATTACCCTACCTTTTCTCGTTAATAACGGATATATAAATATTGGGTCATCATCATCAAACGTAAGCAAACCGACAAATGTAAAAGCAGACAAACAAATTGAACTCGATGTTCAATCTGCAGTAACAAAAGCAGTTGAACAAGTGAGTGATGCTGTTGTAGGTGTCGTAAACATTCAGCAAAATGCTATGTTTCAAGAAGAAGGTGAAGCAGGCACAGGTTCAGGTGTCATCTATAAAAAAGATGGAAAGAGTGCATTCGTTGTAACGAACCATCACGTTGTAGAAGGTGCCATGAAACTAGAAGTTCACCTATCAAATGGCGAACGCGTACCAGCGAAACTTTTAGGTAGCGATATTTATACGGATTTAGCAGTTCTTGAAATTGATGCATCGAAAGTAACAACTGTCGCTGAATTTGGTTCAAGTTCGGATGTTAAACGTGGCGAACCTGTTATTGCAATTGGTAGCCCACTTGGTCTAGAGTTTTCAGGAACAGTAACACAAGGTATCATTTCAGGAACAGAACGTATCATTCCTGTAGACTTAAACAAAGACGGTAAAGAAGACTGGCAAGTAGAAGTTCTTCAAACCGATGCAGCAATTAACCCAGGAAACAGCGGTGGTGCACTCGTAAACATGGACGGTAAAGTAGTCGGAATTAACTCGATGAAAATCGCGCAACAAGCAGTAGAAGGCATGGGGCTCTCCATTCCAATCGATATTGCAGAACCAATTGTTGATCAATTAGAGCGTCTCGGCAAAGTTGAGCGTCCGTATCTTGGCGTTGAACTACGCGACTTGAACGAAATTTCAACATATCATTGGAAAGAAACATTATTACTTCCGGATACAGTAAGTAGCGGAGCAGTTATTATGAGCGTCGTGAACGGTTCACCAGCTGCGAACGCAGGCATTAAGCAATACGATGTTGTTGTAAAAATGGATGGTAAGCCAGTAACAAATGTAATTGATTTACGCAAAATTTTATACAGCAAACAAGTCAATGATGAAATTGAAGTGAAAGTATATAGCGAAGGTAAGTTAAA
>JBOFGC010000531.1:0-2925 GCA_051648945.1 Bacilli bacterium | reverse complement strand
TGGCTGATTTTGAAGAAATACCAGAAGTTGAAGAAACAGGCAGTACGTTTTTTGAAAATGCAGCGCTGAAAAGTGAAACAATATCAAATCTTTTAGGTGTACCAGTCATTGCGGATGATTCTGGACTTTGTGTGGACGTTCTTGACGGTGCACCAGGTGTGTACTCAGCGCGCTACGCAGGAGAACCAAAAGATGACAACCGTAACAATGAACTACTATTAGAAAACTTATCTGTTTTCAAAGAGAATGAACGCAGTGCCCGTTTTGTTTGTGTACTCGCTCTGTCAGAACCAGGCGAGGAAACCGTATTTTTTACGGGTGAATGCTTCGGTCAAATATCGCAATCGCCATATGGTGAGGGTGGTTTTGGTTACGACCCGATTTTCTGGTTAGAAGATAAAGGGTGTAGTATGGCCCAGTTAAGTAAAAGTGAAAAAAATGAAATTAGTCATCGGAAAATTGCAACAGATCAACTGTTGACCTATCTTACGAAGAACAAGGAGAAAAGGGTATGACGAAAATTTTAATTGTCAGCGATAATCATAGTGATGAAACAGTTTTAGTGAATATCCTTGCTGCGTTTCAAAGTGAAGTAGATGTGTGTGTGCACTGTGGTGACTCAGAATTTTCTTCTTCATCTACCGTAATGAAGCAGTTTGTCGGTGTGCGCGGTAATTGTGATTGGGATGCAAACTATCCAACGGAAACGGTCATCGATGCACGTGGAACGAATATTTTCGCAACCCATGGTCATCTGTATGGAATCAAACAAAATTTAGATAAAATCCGTTTGCGTGCTGAGGAGCTAGGCGTTGACATTGCGTGCTTCGGTCACTCGCATCTTATGGGAATAGAAGTGATTGATGGTGTATTATTTATCAATCCAGGTTCGGTATCGTTACCGCGTGGACGTAAAGAATCCTCATTTGCGATTCTCGAAGTAAAAGAAGAGAATTACGAAATTATTTTTTACGATGCAGTCACTTTTAAGGAACTAAAAGCATATAGTGTATAACAACCAACTGAAGGAGTAGGAATGCTCCTTCAGAGTTTTAAAAAAAAGCATTGACATTTATCTTATATATTTATATAATATCAAGTGTCGATAACATTTCACGCGGGTGTAGTTTAGTGGTAAAACAAAAGCCTTCCAAGCTTTGGTCGAGAGTTCGATTCTCTTCACCCGCTCCACTTTTTTTAAATGGACAAGCTTAATTTGTTCCAGTAGCTCAGCTGGATAGAGCAACGGCCTTCTAAGCCGTCGGTCGGGGGTTCGAATCCCTCCTGGGACGCTAACGAAGCAAACACGGAAGTGTTTGCTTTTTTTATGTGTATATGTACATTTTATTAGAATAATTATTACTTGTGATTGGTAAGAAGAAGATTTTTTATAGCATTCAGATTACCGCTCATCCCGTAATTACAAAAAACTATTTACACCGTACCAAGAATTATTATAATGATATAATGGATTAAAAATAAAAAGACAAAAAAAGAAAGAGTGAATACATGTGTTAGGAAGAAACGATAGTTGTCACTGTGGAAGTGGCAAAAAATATAAAAAGTGCTGTATGAAAAAACAGAATAAAGTGAGTATGTATAATGCTTCGCGTAGTCGTTGGCAAGAGCAGTTGTCGGCGTTAACAACACGTATCATTACGTTTGTGAGCAAATCACAACTTTTAGAAGAAGCAGAAAAAACAGCAGAAAAAGTAATTGGTTTATTTGCACCAGGTGTTTCTCGTGCATACGTTGAAAACTTCAAAAATAGTTATATCGCTTATGTTCACATGTTTCCAAAACGTGAAACGGCACTTGCAAGCTATTTAACCCACAATCCAGACGATGCCTTTGCGAAACAACTTGTATCGTTGCCTGTACGATTATTACAATGTATCGATTATAGCGAAGAAACGTACACGTTAAAAGATTTACATACGGAAGAGAACTTTGTTGTGAGCAGCAAAGAAAACATGCAACCATGGGCAATTCAATTTGCAATCGTTTGTCCAGAAGAACATGGTGTACAATTTGTGTTCCGTCATGTTGCGTTCTCTCCGAAAGTGTTAAGAGAAGATGTGCTAGAACTTAGTGAAACAGAACGTCGTGAACAGCTGTTAAGTCGTATGGAAACGTCAATTAAAGTGACACCAACAACAGACGAAGAAATCATTGATGTATTCTCTTATACTTTCAATGTGAAAGTAGCAGATTTTGAACGTTATATTGAAAATAGTGAGCTTTGGTTTATCGAAGAATCAGAAGATGAATCGCTTTATCATTTTGCAACAGTTGCCTATGAGTATAGTGACTCACTTATTGAAAAACCAATGCACATCCAAAGTATCGACGGAACGGCGATTTTCGATGGTGATACTGCGACGTTTACGACAGTTGTGCCAGGCGTTACGCAATTGTTTGAACAATGGGCAAACAGTGTTGGACTAGAGCCTAGCGAAGTAGCTGTAGAGAAACTAAGTGTTCCTGCGTATAGCACGCAAAGTAAACACTATGCCTTCTCATCAGATGGTCAGTTCAACCAAACAATGGCGTTGATTAGTCAATCGGCGATTACGTTACGCGCAACAGAAGCACAACCAACACTTGAAATGCGCAGTCTTGTAGAATTACTAAACAATGGTGAAACAGAAGCGGTTGAGCAATTTTTAAAAGAGCAAGAATTTGAATATTTCCCGCATACGTTCCCGATGTCCGCAGATTTCAATGCGATTCGAAAAGATCGAGGTTTCGAAAAATCACCATTTGTTATTGGTGAGAATCGTACATCGCATTTAAGTTTGTTATATAATGTAAATATTCAAACGGAGGAAGTGTCTGCGGTTGCACCAACACTTGTTGATCAACTTGCAACTTTCCAACAAGAAAAAACAGAAAATAAAAGTGCAGCTACACAAAATAAATACC
>JBOFGC010000530.1:0-6132 GCA_051648945.1 Bacilli bacterium | reverse complement strand
CATTACATTCGCAACACAAATGCTACATCAGCATTACCAACCTGCTACACCGACATTCTTAAACGGTGGACGTGCACGTCGCGGTGACCTTGTAAGCTGTTTCCTACTCGATGTGGATGATAGTTTAAATGCGATTGGTTGGCATATTAATACGAGTATGCAACTGTCAAAAATCGGTGGTGGCGTTGCCTTGAATTTAAGTCATCTCCGCAGTCGTGGTGAAGCGATCAAAGGGATCGAAGGTGCTTCAAGTGGTGTCCTGCCTGTTATGAAACTTCTTGAAGATTCGTTTAGTTACGCAAACCAACTTGGCCAACGTAAAGGCTCAGGTGCTGCCTACTTAAATATTTTCCACTGGGATGTAGAAGAGTTTCTTGATTGTAAAAAAATCAATGCCGATGAAAAATCACGTATTCAATCTTTATCCATCGGACTTATCGTACCGAACAAATTTATAGAACTCGCAGAACAAGATAAAGACCTTTATGTGTTTGCACCAAAAACGGTGATCGATGCTTTTGGCGTACATCTCGATGACATGAACATTGACGAAATGTACGACAAACTTATGGAGCATCCTACAGTTAAAAAGCGTTGTTTAATGAAAGCACGCGATATGTTAACGAAAATTGCGGTTACACAACAAGAATCTGGGTATCCTTATTTAATGTATAAAACAAATGCGAATGCCGCGCATCCATTGAAAAATATCGGTGAAGTGAAGATGAGTAACTTATGTACGGAAATTTTCCAATTACAAGAAACGAGTGAAATTGGCGATGATGATGAACAAAATATCATTCGTCGTGATATTTCTTGTAACTTAGGTTCCATTAATATCGTTAACGTTATGCGTTCAGGTGCTCTTCAAGACGCAGTGCATGCAGGTATGGATATGCTTACTTGTGTAACGGACTTATCAAAAATTAAAAATGCACCGAGCATCCGAAAAGCAAATGAAGAATTACATTCTGTCGGTCTTGGCGCAATGAACTTACACGGTTATTTCGCTACACAAAAAATGATGTATGAATCGGATGAAGCAAAAGATTGGGCGAACACATTTTTCATGATGCTCAACTACTACTCAATCGAACGAAGTATGCATATTGCTCGTGATAAACAACAAACATTTGCTGACTTTAAAAAAAGTGATTATGCTAATGGAGAGTATTTCACACAGTATACAACAACATCTTTTGAACCAAAATTCCCTGAAAACGCAGCACGTTTTGCACATATGCACGTTCCAACACAAGCTGATTGGGAAGCTCTCGCGAAAGATGTGGCAACCTATGGTTTATACCATGCGTACCGCTTAGCAATTGCTCCAACACAATCGATTTCTTATGTTCAAAACAGCACTTCGAGCGTTATGCCAATCACATCTGTTGTTGAAACGCGCACGTACGGAAATGCAACAACATACTATCCAATGCCGTACCTTTCAAAAGAAACATATTGGTTTTATGCAAAAACGGCGTACGAAATGGATATGTATAAAATGATTGACTTGATTGCTGTTATCGGTAATCATATTGACCAAGGGGTTAGTTGCACGCTGTTCGTTTCAAGTAACATTAGCACACGCGAACTTGCACGCTATTATGTATATGCTGCAAAACGTGGATTAAAGTCGCTCTATTATACAAGAACACGTACACAATCTGTTGAAGAATGTTTAACGTGTTCCGTCTAAGATAAGTAGTAAGGAGAATAGATATGAAAAATCATAAAGCGGTGAACTGGAACGAAACATACGACCACTATACGCAAATGTTTTGGCAACAAAATATTATGCAATTTTGGGTAGATGAAGAAATTCCCGTATCTCTCGACAAAAACACATGGGTTACACTAACCGATGAAGAGCGTTCTACGTACAAAAAAGTATTAGCTGGACTAACACTTCTCGATACAAGTCAAGGCGGCGAAGGAATGCCTCTCATCGGTTTGCACACTGATAACCTACAACAAAAAGCGCTTATGTCATTTATGGGTGCTATGGAACAAATTCACGCCAAAAGCTATAGTACGATTTTTACAACAATCGCTTCTAAAGAAGAAATTGATTGGCTTTTCGATTGGTGTAGCACTGAGCCACACTTACAGAAAAAGGCTGAAATCATATCTGCGCTTTATCGTGATTTGTTACAACCGAGCATTGATAAAAAGACGTACTACAAAGCACTCGTAGGTAGTGTTTGTTTAGAGTCGTTTCTGTTTTACTCTGGATTTTTCTATCCACTCTTTTTAGCAGGTCAAGGTAAAATGACGAACTCCGGTGAAATCATTAACTTGATTATTCGTGACGAAAGCATTCATGGTCTGTTTATCGGTCTGATTGCACAAGATACATTCAAACAGTTTACAGCGGAAGAACAAGAAGAATTACGTTCTTGGAGTACGGAACTCTTTGAAACATTAATGGAAAATGAACGCTCTTATACAGCATCGTTGTACACTACAATCGGTCTAACGGAAGATGTGTATGATTTCCTTCATTATAATGCCAATAAGGCACTCATGAATGTTGGATTAGAGCCCATTTTCCCAGACCAGCCTATCCACCCAATTGTTGAGAACGGACTGCGAACTGAAACGAAAACGCACGACTTCTTCTCTCAAAAAGGAAATGGTTATGTGAAATCATTAAACGTTGAACCACTCCAAGATGAAGATTTTGACTTTCCTTGGTTAAACAAATAATAGAACCAAACACACGCAACATAAAACAGTTGCGTGTGTTTTCCTACATATTTGTCTAGAGTCAACACCTACATCATAGAACTATACTGACTACAATTAACGATGTACGGGAGTGTTTTTATGACGGAAAAAATGAATGCCTACAAAGAAACATGGACGCAGAGTACTGACGAACCGGGATTAATTATCAGAATTTTCTTTATTATTTTCTCGTTTTGCACATCGCTTTTATTGATGATATTTTTCATATTGATACACCCTTCAAACATGGTTACCGCTATTAGTCTTTTCATTTTTCTTACAGTTGCCCTAATGATTGCAGGCATTGCCCTACAATTTCTTCCTCTTCGTTTATTTCTACGAATGTGGGCACGAACGGCCATTGTCATCGGCGCACTCAATATTGTATGCGTTGGTTATGCTTGGTTACTTTCATCTACAATTCATTCAACTCAACTAGAAACCACACCTATAGACCGAATTTTTTATCTATTTTCACCTACAGACGCTGGGAGTATTTTAAAACACAGCGCCGCACTCACCTGGGACAGCTCACGCACATATACAGCAAAAACCTCTGACTCCTTCACAATTTTTTATGAAGGAAAAGACGACGAAGCCGAAGCAAATGAATATATGAAAATTTACACAGAACATATACAATCGTATCGTACTTTTTTTGATAAAACAGTACCAATCCGTTTTCGGATGTATTTAGTAGACAGAGAAGATGACGCAAAAAAATTGTTGAGTAGTTCTTCTGGAGAAACCTGGGGAATTTTTGATCCAACGATGCATGCTATTAGTATGCCTAGTACAGATTTAGCTCAAAGACTAGCCTATACTGATCGATTCTTTTCCGAACGTAAATTTACGTTTTTACACGAAATGTTTCATGTTTTTGAAAATCAATTCTATAGCGAACGTAATATCGCTCTCATTGATGAAGGTGGAAGTATACCCATATGGTTTAATGAGGGATTAGCGAATGCATATCCCTATATTCTAACAAACAAAACATATACCGACCCCATTTCCTATGATACAGAGAAACTATCTAACCTTCAAAATAACGAAGATTTTTCACGTGTGTTTGATGATGGCAGTGATCCGTATATTATCTCAACGTATGCGATTTTAGCTATCTATGAGAAATATGGATCAATGGATGTTTTTTTAAAAATCTTAGAGTCTTCACGGAATATCGGATTCGAAAAATCACTTCAACTGCACACAGAATGGACAGAACAGACACTTTACGATTATGTTCTTACTCATTCAAATTAGAAAGAGGAATCCACATCGCACTGTGAATTCCTCCTTTTTTAACGATAACGACGTAATAAGTCATCCCCTGTTTCTGCAAGATGATTCGCCACATTCGCAACTTCTGTTAATGCTTGTTGATGTTCTGTAGATTGTTCAACGAGTGGTTGTAGCATTGCACTTTCTTTTTCGATATCTGTGCTCATTTTTTGTAAATCAGACACAGCCCCTTCAGCAGATTGTTGTAAAATTGCCATATCATTACTAAGTTTTGTGCTTTTATTCACTGTTTCACTTACGAGCGAATTAAATTCAAAAAAGACATTTTTCACTTCATTGCTGATGGTATAGCTCGTCTCAAAGTTTCGTGCGCTCACTTCATACGTTTGTGTAAGTGTTTTTATCTTTCCTTTTATGCTCGCAATTCTGCCGATGATATCATCAGCTCCGTCTTTTGATGTCGCTGCAAGTTTTTTTATCTCATTTGCTACGACACTAAAGCCTCGTCCTGCTTCACCCGCACGAGCAGCTTCAATCGATGCGTTGAGAGCTAATAGATTCGTCTGTTCACTCACATCTTGAACGAGTTTTACAAAATCACCAATTTGAGCAATTACTTCTTCTAAACTACCAATTTCACTACCTAACACATGTGTTTCTTGTTGAACTTCTTTCATTGTTGCTTCTAATTTTATTAATTTCTCATGCCCAACTTCACTCGAATGACGCAAGGTTTGTGCTGTCGAACCCATTTCTATCACTTCAAAGTTAGCCATTTCTGTCCGTTTTTTCCATTGTGTCGCATCGTTTGCTAGCGTGTTTGCGCTATGAGTAATTGTTGTGAATGAATCTGAAAAATGTTGCAGTGCAACTTGCCATGTTTGGCCATGTGCTAGTGTTTCTTCACTCGTAGCAGCCAGTTCTTCAGCTGTCGCACTTAATTGTTCAGCAACATCTCGCGCTACGTTTTGTTGGTCAACATACGTGTTATACATCGCAGCGACACTCTGTCCAACGACCCCTATTTCATCAATTGCACGATGCTTGCTTGGCGGCGTTGACCAGTCATTCTTTGCAAAGCGTTGCACATCTCGCGCTAACACGAGTAACCCTTTCGTATTTTGACGACTTACTAACCAAACCGTTCCATTAATAAGAAGAATCGCGCCGATGATAAAGAGAATAAACCACATTGTTTCTGTCGTTATTTTATTATTAACTTCATCTAATGGCATCGTAATCGCTACTAACCATTTATGCTTTTCGTCATATGTTACATACGCACGTTTTTCAATTGCCTCTACATCCTTTGATGGTCGATAATTATACGTATAATACCCTGTTCCTTTTTCTTTTGCTAACGCAAACATCTCTTTAATGATGGGTGCATTCGTTACAGCATCTTTAAGACCGAACATATCTTTGTTTTCAAAAAGGGGATGTAGTATACCAGAACCATCTTGCGCTACGATGAACGCATAGGCTTTTTCACCAAAAGCGGGATGTGGATTTGGTTTGCGCTTTCCATCTTCTCCGATTGCCCCCATAGCCATACTTCGCCAATGTTCAATTTCTTCAGAAGGACCTTCATCAGGAAAAAAATCTGTCTGCGCGAGTACCCATTCACCACTATATTTTAACTGTTGATCCAACGATTCATATTCTTCTTTATGTAATGACGTAAGCTTAACTGTTGCAAAAGCAATTAATACAATTGACACAACAATCGATATTGAGGTTACATATTTTCTCGTTAGTGATTTCATAATCCATTTCATCTGCGCTCTCTCCTGATTCAAAAAGATTTCTTTTTCTTATTATATAGAGTATTCTGATATAAAAATATAGAAATTACTGGTTTGTCGAATATATAGACAATTAGTGGGAGTTCATTTGTCGATTAATGTCGAAATAGTGAGGGGTTTTTTGCTCTTTCTATGTGATTTGACCTAGCAACAACAAAAGAAACAACTCACCGTATGAGTTGTTTCTTTTGTTGTTGCTAGGCTTGTTCTGTTGGTGCTTGTTGTTTATCTTTTTTTTGTTTTTTCTTTTTTTCATTTTTGTTTTTTGCCATAATAAACACCACCTTCTTCTGTTATTATGTGCAGAGAACGTATTTTTACAAGAAAAAAATATAATTTACAATGAGAAACA
>JBOFGC010000529.1:0-5279 GCA_051648945.1 Bacilli bacterium | reverse complement strand
CGAGCGTAGCCTTTTTCACAACCCATGGATGAAAAGGTTTTAACGCGTGCACAATTCTCCGCAAGGGAGGGCGGAGTCAGGGACCGGAGACTCCCGTGGGACAGGTAGCCAAGTATGACCCCGCAGGAGCAGCTTTATCGCGACGAGGAGGCATACGGCTGCCCCACAGGAAAGCGAAGGTCCCTGACGGAGCCGGACCAAACACAAAACAAACGCCCGCGACCAAATAACAGTAGTTTTCATAGAAAAAAATCCTCACAAAAAACGAACAAAAAAAAAGCGACGCCATCGCGTCGCTTTCTCACCACTCTATAACCGGCGTAACTGCTCCGTTAACCGCTGAAATTCTTCTTCATCTCGCTGATCTAATGCAACATCAATCGCATCTAAAATCCGCTGTTTTTGATGTTTCGCTATGACATCCTCTAAAAATCGTTCTGCTAGAATACGAAACCGTTCATTTGATGCCTTTTTGCGAGGTAAGTATGGATTTTCTTCAAGCACTGCTACATATTCAGACATTTGAAATGCGTTTTTGAAATTCAGTTGCAAAAACAAATCCTCATCTTTATTCAAACGAATGTCATGAAAAGACTTATCCGCGTCGACTGTCATCACATTATTTTTATAAAATCGAAAAGGTGCATCATCAACACATGTCGTACTCATAATAATTCCTCGTGGACAATATTGTGATTGTTCTACAAATCGTACACGGTCCATTAACGAATCGTGACTCATTAAATAGTTTAAAATCCACGTACACTCTCGTCGACGAAGCTGAAAGTTACCTAAAAACCATTTTAAAAACACTTTCTTTTCTTGAACAGAAACAGGTGCTTTCATACCATTCCCCTCCCCCAGGCCGAACACGTTCAATTAGATGTCATCATTTGATAATTCATCAAACAACGTCCCTGCTTCTTCATGATGTGGGTCATGTGCAAGTAGCTGTTCAATAATCTGCAATGCTTCTTTACGATAACCGCCGTTTCGTAGCGCAATTGCATATTCTTCTAGGAAGTACACGTTATCTGTATAGAATGTATATGCTAGTTTATAGTACTTTAATGCAAGTAATATTTCATCATTGTGCCAATAACTTAATGCGAGCATCCAAAGAACTGACGGGTCATCTTCCCCTTCTTCAATAAGCGGCTCAAGCAGTTGAATGACCGAACCATATGCTTCTTCCTCAATGTACACACGAGCAAGTAAGAGAATCGACTCAAAATGATGCGCATTTTTCTCTAATGCTTCTTTTAGATAACTCGTACATACCGGTAAATCTTGTTCACGATACGAGATACGCGCAAGTAAAAATGGAATTGTTGCATCGCCATCAAAAATTCGGTACGCTTTTTCTAAATACTTCTTCGCTTCTTCTAAGTTCGCCTCATCTTCAAAGAGACGACCGATAAGAACGAGCGCATCCACATTATTTTCATCTTTCTTCAACAACTCTTCTAGCTGAGCTTTTGCTTCACCTACACGCTCGAGCTGTACAAGTGTCAGGGCATAATGATAACGCATCGACATTGTAAGACGGTGTTCTTCCACTTTGCTATAATACGTCGCAGCATCTTCATAACGAAATGTCATTTCAAAACATAACGCCATTCGACTATAAATATTATCAACATCTGCATCAGCATGGTCCATGAGGCGCTCATACACAGAAAGTGCCATTTCAAATTCACCTGTATACACATACCATTCTGCTAATGCAAAACGAACGCCATAATTTTCCGGCGCAACATCACGCGCTAGAAGTAGCTTTTGTTCTGCAACCTCGTCTAAACCTTCCGCTTGATAAAAATCAGCGACCGTTAATAAGGCATGTGCATAAAACGGACTTTCTTCATCAAATTCATTTAGTAAATGAATTGCTTCGTCACGCTCATCTGTTTCAAATAAAACTTCTGCATAAAGAATCGTCGTTTCTTCATCATCAGGAAACTCCTCGTGCAGATTGCGTAGTAATTCGCTCGCTTCTTCAATCCAACCGAGATTCAAGTAAATGCTCGCCGCAAAAAACTGATCATCTGGGTCTTCACTTACTGCAAGTACTTGTAATTTATCGATTGCTTCTTCGTGAAAGCCACTTTCTAAATTCAACACTATTTCTTGATATTGTTCTCTCATATTCATCACCTTATCTACTTAATTCATCATTCACACGTCGAAATCCTTTATTCTACCTTAAGAATTTTTAGACAAATTCCGATGTTTTTAGACTTTTCCTAGTACTTCATCATATCACATTTCTTAAGCTTTCCCATAGTAAACGGACTATGATACAAAAAACAGACAAACATTTCCTTGAATTCGTCGAAATTTTTACAAAATATTCCGTTAATAGGGTGCTGAATTCTATGTAAACTGTGCTAAAATAAGGATACAATCGTAGAAGGAGTGGTGGTTATGAAAGTTGTCTTCGTACTATGCGCAGGTGGTGCAACGTCAAGTCTTATTGCCCAAAAAATGAAGTACTATGGTAACGGTCAAAACATCCATGTTGACATTGATGCGTTGTTTGCTCTAACGCATGTGAGTCAAACGGATCATTTTGAAAGGAATGGCGTTGAACTATTACTTCTTTATGGCGGTGCCCAATCGGTCGGTATTTCAACACTTAGAGAGTACGATCATCTTCTTCACGGCATTCTCGTTGCCCCTCAAGTACGTTTTTTCACACCACAATTACGCAAAATTGCTGAACCGTTCTCCATACCCGTTTTAGACATGGATATGCGTGCCTTTGGTTTACTGAACGGCGAAGCGATGTTTGCGGATGTCCTTCACTTAATCGGAGAAAACGCAATAAACTAAAAAAGAATCATTACGCCCACATGATGTGGTGTAATGATTCTTTTTTAATTTTGTAATTGTTGGAGTTGCTCATAAAAATTCGGATATGAAACCGTTACACAATGTCCATTAGCAATGTGCATCTCACCTGTTGTAACGAGTGTTGCAATGGCTAACATCATGCCAATTCGGTGGTCGTGGTAACTTTCAACCGAGGCAGCAGTAAGCGTATTGCCGCCTTCAATAATCATGCCGTCATCTGTTGCCACGATGTTTGCACCTAATTTACGTAACTCATTCACAACAGAGTCAATGCGATTCGATTCTTTTACTTTCAATTCTTCCGCATCACGAATGACCGTTCTTCCTTCTGCTTGTGTCGCAAGAAGAGCGATAATTGGGATTTCATCAATGAGGCGTGGAATTAATTCGCCGTCAATTATCGTCCCTTTTAATTGTGAATAAGAAATGGTTAAATCCGCAACTGGTTCACTTTGTTGCATACGCGCATTTGTAATTTCCAAATCCGCGCCCATTGCCTTCAAAACATCAACAATACCACTGCGCGTAGGATTCATTCCAACACCCGTAATTGTAATGCTACTGTTCGGTGTAATCGCACCTGCTACAAGGAAAAAGGCAGCAGAACTAATATCGCCAGGTACGTCAATGTGGGTTGCTGATAACTTTTGACCACCGACAATGGAAACTGTATTCCCCTCTTCCGTTACGTCTACACCAAAACTACGAAGCATTCGCTCTGTATGATCGCGACTCTTTTCTGGTTCTGTTACGACAGTCGTTCCGTTTGCTGACAATCCAGCTAAGAGAATCGCACTTTTTACTTGCGCACTCGCTACTTTTAACGTATGTTCTGTGCCAACAAGCTTTGTTCCTACTACCGCAAGCGGTGTATACTGTCCATCGGCGCGACCAAAGATTTGGGCACCCATTTCTCGTAACGGACCGACAACGCGTCGCATCGGGCGCTTTGCAATCGATGCATCGCCAATGAGACTACTAAACAATGACGTTCCTGCTAAAATACCTGTAATTAATCGAATCGTCGTTCCTGAGTTTCCGACGTCAAGTAATGTCGTACTTTCGTTTAAACCCTCAACGCCTTTTCCATGAATCGTTACATTGTCTTCGATAACTTCGATTTCTACACCTAATTTTCGGAAACAATCAATCGTTGATAAACAATCATCGCCAAGTAGGAAGTTTGAGACGGTTGTCTTGCCTTCTGCTAGACTTCCAAACATAACGGAACGATGACTAATCGATTTATCTCCTGGTACGGCGATTGTTCCGACTAATTTCTTTTGCGCTGATGCTAACACTACTGTTTCTGTCATCTTTGCCACTTCCTTTCCTTATTCATTTTGAAGTACACTTGCAAACTCTTGTATTTGAAGTGCTTTTTGCGCTGCCAATCGGTCTTCGTCTGTTCGAAAACGAATGACTAATACACCAAGAATGTTCTCACGTACTTCTAATATTCGTAGATTTAATATACTAATTTGTTCATCAGCGAGAATGCGCGTCACATCCGCAATTGCACCTGCGTAATCGGGTACATCGATATAGAGTTCATAAAAGTTCTCAATCGCCCCTTTTCCACGTTCTGGCAGTTGATCACGAAATTGTTTTGCTTGATCAAAAAATTGATAAATTTGCTCTTCGTCACCACTTTGAACAAACTGTTCAATCTTTTTCATTTGTTGTTGCCACGATTGAAAAAGGGAAAGCAAACTGTCTCGATTGTGCAACAGAATATCTCGCCACATTGTCGGGTTACTTGAAGCAATGCGTGTTATATCACGAAAACCACCTGCTGCTAATTGCTTCGCTAACGGATCGATGTTATTTAACACTTCAACTTCATGGACGAGCGCTGCAGCAACGATATGTGGAAAATGAGAAATCGCACCGACAATTTCATCGTGTCGTTCTGGTGTTAAGAGAACAAATTTCGCGCCACTAAAGCGTAGTAAATGTTGGAGCTCTTCCACACGTGCAAAGCCCTCTTCACATGTAGGTGTCAGTACGTAAAAAGCATTTTCAAACAGATGTGCTCTACTCGCCGAAACACCCGACTTATGCGAACCCGCCATCGGATGACCGCCAATAAATAGAATGCCATGTTGAGACAGATGCGCACTCTGTTCTACAAGCGTGCCTTTCGTACTTCCTACATCAGTTACGATGACACCTTGTTGTAAGGGTAACTCCGTAAGTCGACCAAGCAACACTTCTGTTTGTTGAACAGGCGTTGCGAAAATGATGACATCACCCTGCACTGCACCTTGTTCATAACTATCCGCGATGGAATCCACTACAGCTAATTGTCGTGCTAACGCACAATTATTTTGTGAAACGTCGTACCCAATTACTTCGACATTTGGATCCTTTTTACAAGCTAATGCTATGGACCCGCCGATTAAACCGAGACCGACGATAAATAC
>JBOFGC010000528.1:0-2994 GCA_051648945.1 Bacilli bacterium | reverse complement strand
CACACAACCTGCTGAAATGCCTTTCACAATCGCTTCAATTCGCGCTGGTTCTTGCTTTCCACACGCAATATAATCTAAAAAGTATAACGGTTCTGCTCCTTGAACGACGATGTCATTGGCACACATTGCCACGCAATCGATGCCGATTGTGTCGTGTCGGTCCATATCAAAAGCGATCATTAATTTCGTACCAACGCCATCTGTTCCAGATACGAGTACTGGTTTTTGATAGCCTGTTTCTGATAAGTCAAACATCGCACCGAAGCCACCTAGGCCTCCAAGCACTTCTTTACGCATTGTTCCAGCTACATGTTTTTTCATGCGTTCTACCGATTCGTAGCCTGCTTCGATATTTACGCCTGCTTCTTTATATGATTTCGCCATTTCCGCCCTCTTCTTCCTACTTGCGTACGCGCTGCAAGTGTGTTTCTGGATAGATTTCTGTTGGATAATTTCCTGTAAAGCATGCGAGACATTGGCCACGCAATTCACCTTCGTACGGACGATTGATTCCTTTTACCATCCCTTCAGGACTTAAAAAGAGTAAGCTATCTGCGCCAATTGTGTCGCGAATTTCTTCGACACTTAAACTTGATGCAATCAACTCATCACGACTTGATGTGTCAATGCCGTAAAAACATGGATGTTTGATTGGTGGAGAAGCAATGCGCACATGCACTTCCGTTGCTCCAGCGTCTTTTAGCATCTGTACGATACGGCGACTCGTCGTTCCTCGTACAATTGAATCATCAACCATGATGACACGCTTGCCTTCTACAATGCGTCGAACTGGACTTAACTTCATTTTCACACCTTGTTCGCGCAATTCTTGCGAAGGTTGAATGAACGTGCGACCGACATAACGATTTTTAATGAGACCAAGTTCATATGGAATGCCACTTTCTTCAGCAAAACCAATGGCTGCGCTAATCGATGAATCAGGTACACCAATGACAACATCTGCTTCACAAAATGTCTCTCTTGCTAATTGTTTGCCCATCGCTTTACGCGCTGCATGCACATTAATTCCATCGATATCTGAATCTGGACGAGAGAAATAAATATATTCCATTGAACAAAGTGTACGATTCGTTTGATACGTAAACATCTCACTATCTAGGCCTTCATCGTTAATTACGAGCATTTCACCTGGGTCAACGTCACGCACGTATGTTGCACCAACAACATCAAATGCACACGTTTCACTTGCTACTACCCAAGCATCACCGAGGCGACCAATTGCAAGTGGGCGTAACCCATTTGGATCAAGTGCTACAATCATTTCTTTTTCTGTCAGCACTAAATACGCATACGCGCCTTTTAAAAGACTTAGCGAATTTTTCACTTGTTCGCGTAACGTGGGCATACCACTTCGTTTAATTAAATGCGCTAATACTTCTGTATCTGAAGATGTTTGAAAAATGCTACCTTGTGACTCAAGTTGTGCTTTCAATTGGTTTGCATTTACTAAATTTCCGTTATGCGCAAGCGCTAAACCACCTTTTTGTGACTTAAAGTGAAGAGGCTGGACATTTTCAATGCCCGCTCCCCCACTTGTTGCATAACGTACATGACCAATTGCTGAGTGACCTGATAATTTATTTAATTGCCCGTTCGCAAAAACTTCCGTTATTAAACCTAACCCCTTGTATCCTGTTAATTCTTCTCCGTTTGAAACGACAATTCCGGCTCCTTCTTGGCCACGATGTTGTAGCGCATGAAGGCCGTAATACGTCACTTGGGGCGCTTCTTTATGTCCCCAAATTCCGAATACACCGCACTCTTCGTTTAAGCCTTTGATTTCAGCAAGCATGCGATGGCTCCCTTCCAAACCCCTTTTAATTCTGCAACCGATTGATGAACAAGTTGTGTACCTGCTGTATGCGCAATCGACAATACGCCATCTGCTGTCACTTCACCAATTCGGTCTGCCATTGGACAATGCGTTAAGAACGTCGCGATATCTTCTTTTTTAACAGATACAACAAAACGTGATTGTGACTCACTAAATAATGCTGCTGTCGGATCACCGTTTACTACAGCGTTTATTCCTAACCCGTTCGTATCCATAACAAGCTCTGCTAAACAAACAGCAAGGCCGCCTTCGCTAATGTCATGTGCACTTTGGATAACGCCTGCAACGATTGCATCGTATAAAGCATTTTGATTTTGTTGTTCTACTGCTAAATCAAGTGCAGGTGGTTGACCGAAAATTTTACCTTCAAGTACTTTTTGCAACTCACTTCCACCAAATTCTACTTTTGTTTCACCGATTACAAACAAGACATCACCCGCTGTTTTCGCGTGTTGCGTTGTGATGTGTGCTAAGTCGTCAACAAGTCCAACCATTCCAACTACTGGAGTTGGGTACACAGCGACACCGTTTGTTTCGTTATAAAGAGAAACGTTTCCTGAAATAACTGGTGTGCCTAGTGTACGACACGCTTCACTCATTCCATCTACCGCTTTTTCGATTTGCCAGAAAATCTCTGGTTTTTCTGGATTACCGAAGTTTAAGCAATCTGTAATTGCAAGGGGACGAGCACCTGATGCGACGATATTACGTGCCGCTTCACTTACTGCAATACGTCCGCCCACTTCTGGGTCTAAATAGATGTAGCGTGAATTACAGTCTGTTGTCATTGCTAATGCTTTATTTGTACCCGCTACGTGCACGACCGCTGCATCACTGCCTGGCGGTACGACTGTACACGTACGAATTGAATAGTCATATTGTTCGTACACATATTCTTTACTTGCGATTGTCGGTTGTGATAACAACGTTTTTAACGTGCCATCAAAATCAGTTACGCTTGGCTCATAGTTTGGTAGTTTCTGAAACTCCTCATAATAAGCGGGTACTGCTGATGGTTTGTTGTACACTGGTGCATCTTCTGCTAATGCATCTACTGGTGCTTCTGCAGCAACTTCGCCGTTATGCAATAAACGTAGTACTTTTTCTTCGATAACAACACCAACAGAGACACACTCTAA
>JBOFGC010000527.1:0-5374 GCA_051648945.1 Bacilli bacterium | reverse complement strand
ACCGATTAAAAACTGTGATGGCGAATATTTTAGAAACTCCGTTAATTGTTTTTGAAAGATAAGATATTCTGAAAGGACGAAAGAGTGGCCAGCGACAATTGCCGTTATCTTCCCTTTATTTTGCATACTATAACGCCTCCTTCACAACTAGCATATGAAGAGGGGAAAAAATTGCTTGTACTTAAAAATAAATTCTTTCGCCCTTTCATTTGAACGCTGAGTTGCATACGATACAGTATATTAAAAAAAAGGAGGCGCGTTTATGTATTTCACACGTGAAAATCTTCCTGATATCCTGCGCTTTATTTCTGGCTTTCTCGTTTCGCTCAACATGCTACTTCAATCTTTTAATCTCTATGAAATTAGTAACGAACAAATTGAAGCGATTATGAACGTATGTAGTTTTCTCTTTATCATGTATTTCGGCTACAAACATAATTTTGTAACGAAAAAAGATATAGAGGCAAAACGTATGTTAAAAGAAAATAATTTGCACAAGTAACAAATTAGACATTCACCCATTTCTTCTCTATCGCATAGGCTATTGCGACAAGAAGAAATGAGGTGATTTTTTTGCATGAAACAAATACAACCGCCATGGAGAAGAATTCGCTCGGACAATTTGAAACAGCGCAAAGCAATGCAGCAGCAACAAATGAAGAAATAATATTTCCGCCAGATGACATCGGCGCATTAACGTTAGGTTTAAAAGGAACGCTCGTTATCATTGTTGGTTATTGCATCGTCATTATTGGCTATATTTTAGAACTCATCTCAAACGAGTGGGAAATTATCAACGCTTGGATTACGAAACTTATTGAACGAAAAGAAGCAAATGCAAGTGAATAACAATTCCATGTATAGCATATTCCTCTCTGCATAAACTACGAAAAAAATGTAAGAAAGGTAGTAGTGCATCATGTTAGAAACTCTACTTAGTTTGTTAAAGAAAAACTCACCTACCAAAGATGTTGAGCACATTTCTACACACGTCATTGGTAGTGTGCCGTTCTCTCATTCCATTGAAGAAAATCTTAGTTATATTAAAAATCGCTTCGCCTCACCAAATGACGTTCAAATTCGCCGTGTGTGTAATCGCTACAACAACGCAAAATTTGCAGTTGTTTATTTAGAAGGAATGAGTGATGGTCTTACAATCGGTGAGCGCATGATTTCACCTCTTCAAGAAGCGATTTTTAACCTTAAAGAACCTTTATTTTTAAAATATCTTTCAAGTACAATTCTTCAAAGTCCTTCTCCAGAAATTTTAGAAGAAGAGACACTGTTATATGAACGATTGCTAGACGGCTATGCGCTTGTCTTTGCTGAAGGCCATATGAATGTACTGAGCTATGACATTAAATTGCCAATCGAACGCTCACCTATGCCACCTATAAGTGAAAATGTTATCTTCGGTCCTCATATTGGCTTCAATGAAAATATGTTGCAAAATTACATTCTCATTCGGCAACGTCTACACAGCCTTCACTTAGCAGCTAAGAATTATGTGATTGGTAATGATTCAAAATCAAAAACGAGATTAGTGTATTTAGATCATCTAGTGGATGAAAAAATCGTACAAATCATCGATGAACGTCTTCAACTTTTAAATGTAAATGCGCTCACCAGTGCGCAACAACTAAGCAATTTAATTTGTGCACAGCCGCACGCACTTTTTCCGACAATGCAACTTACCGAGCGACCAGACAGTGTTGTTAGCGCCCTTTTGGACGGTAAATGTGTCATTATCGTTGATGGTGTGCCGCAAGTTTTAATAGCGCCTGTGACACTCTTTGATTTTTTTGTATCAAGTGAAGATAACTATTTACCCTTTCCAATTGGGTTAATGCTCCGCTATTTGCGGACGACATGCTTTTTTATTGCACTTTTCTTGCCTGGCATCTTCATTGCGCTCGTGGCCTATCATCCCGAACTCGTGCCATTACCACTTATTGTTTCTTTCGCTGGTCAAAGAGAAGGCGTTCCTTTTCCGACAACCATTGAAGTACTTCTTATGAGCGTAATGTTTGACATTATTCAAGAAGCTAGTATTCGCTTACCCAAAAATATCAGTGGTGCCGTAAGTATCATTGGTGCTCTAGTTATAGGACAGAGCGCTGTCGAAGCACGTATTGTTTCTGCGGCCGTCGTAATTATTATTGCACTTACAGGTTTATGCGGATTCGTCTTTCAATCTTACTCTATGTCCTCACCTATTCGCTTTTTTCGCTATGTGAATATAATTGCGGCATCCATGCTTGGCGGCGTTGGACTTATGAGCATTGCTACATGTGAACTGTTACTATTGTGCAGTATGGAATCGTTTTCAAAATCTTATTTATTCGGATTGACACCCATACATTTTCCTTCTCTTCGTAAAATTTTCTTAGAATTTCCAATAGCAAAATGGAAGAAAAGGATGAAAAAACAATGAGCGCTTACCGACTACTACTTCTTCTATTGTTTTTATTGTCTCTTTCCGGCTGTAATACGGGGTATCGTGAAATAAATGACGAAGCAATAGTCGTTGGCTTCGGCATTCAAAAAGAAAAAGATGGCGTAAAAATTACAATTCAAGTGTTAAATCCAGCAGAAATAGCTTCAAGTATAACGACAAATCGCCCGGAAATTATTACATACTCTGTTCCATTAAAAAGTAGTGAAAGTTTCGAGGAAAAAATGAGTGAAGTGTTGCCAAAAAAACTTCTCTTAACACACTCCCTCTTTTATATCATTGATAAAGAGTTGCTAATGGACGGGATTTATAATGATTTAGACTACGCCATCCGCTCAAACTTATTTAATACGCGTGTAAAAGTCATAGTTTCCGAAAAACAAAAACCAGAGGATTTGTTGAAAGTTCTCACACAATTTGATCGAAATCCGATGAAACAACTCTCACAAGTTTTAGATTTCAGTAGTCTAAACTACGCAACTTCCTATGACTCTAGGCTCGATCAAACACTTATTGATATTTTATCACCAGGAATTGAACCAGCCATTCAAGTAATTAAAGTTAAAGGCAAAGAAAAGCAATCTGAAACGATGGAAGATTTATCAAGTGCTAGTCCGTTAAATACATTTATAACCGATGGACTTGCTATTCTTGACGGTGATGCGTATAAGTTCACATTAGATAATTCTGAAATTCCCTGGTTTTTATTACTTAAAAAAAAGCAAACGCGATTTCAGATACGCTACGTAGACAAAAAAAATCGAGGTATTCGCACACATTTGTTTGCATCTGAACAAAGTATTAAACGTATTATTCGGAGTGAACCATTAAGTGTGCACTACAATATCCACATCATTGGGACACTACAAGAGCTACAAATACCAATGGATATTAACAAAAAGACTGTTGCTTATATCGATAAAAAGATGGAACAACTCATCTTAAAAAAAATAAAAACGACAGTCCATACCTTTCAAAAAGAAAAAGTAGATGCCTTTGGAATTGGACAAGAACTTTATCGTCATCATCCAAAAGAATGGGCAAAACTTTATGAAAAAAACTGGAATGAAAAATTCGCGAACATTCCCTTCACTTATGAAGTGCATGTTGATGTTAAAACATTTGGTCGTGTGATTGAGCATTTTGATAAAAATGAATTTGAAGTTTCTGGAGATTAATTGTTATGACTAAACTATCGATTCAACCTTTTCAATTTTTCGCACTCTATTCTGTCTTCGCAACTGCACTAATTGGCGCAGTGGGAAGTACAATGGATGATTTTCAAAATGTCTATCTAACTGGTCTTTTGGGATTATTTATCGGTATTGTATTTATCATTGTAAACTACTATGCCTTTTTCAAGCTAACCGAACGCGATGGCTATGAAAACATCCACCTTATCTTCGGTACATTTTTCGGGAAAATATTCACATTTCTTTATATTGGTTATTTCATTCTAGCTGCTTCAATTGTTATTCGATCCTTTTCTTTATTTATTTCTGTGAGTATTCTACCGAATACAGATTATCAATCCATTAAAGCTGTCTTTTTACTACCTGCTCTTGTTGCAATATTACTTGGCGCGCAATCTATTGTACGAAGCAGTGTCTTATTTTTTATTATGTATTTCGGCTTTATAATCATTGCGATTATTATGTTATTTTTCAGTAACGCAATTCATCTCGAATATTTATTTCCAATGCTTCAGATTTCTCCAAAAGATGTTTTCAATTGGGAAACAATTGCTGATGTTTGTTCGCCTTATACCGGCATTAGCGCATTTATGTGTCTGTATGTTTTCGTACCTAATTTATCGTTAAAAACACCTTTGTTTGCAGGGATTTTAGGTGGTTTGACCGTCATTCTTTTAGCAATGCTCGACGTTGTCGTACTACATCCCTATTTTGCAAAATCGGTCACCTATCCTACACTCATTACAATGACAAAAATACAATTAGGCGTATTGTTCCGAAGAATTGATATCATCGCATTTGCTTGGATTATGTTATCTACGATGATTAAACTAATTATCTATATGTTTGCCATATCAGAGCTCATTCGCAAATTACTCAAACACTCAAAGCCTATTGCTTCTGCATTTATTAGTACTTTTATTGTCTTACTTGTAAGCCTACCGACAGAAGCTAATCAAATTCAACTCATTGAGTTTGCTCGAACAACTTCTTTTTACGGCATTCAACTGCCGTTCGTATTCATTATTCCTTGTCTAATGATTGTTCTCTTTTGGATTAGAAAAAAGTTAGGTTACATCAAGATCAATTAGACTGTCACACATTTGACTTACTTAACAAAATATTCACACTTTTATAAGTTGAAATCATTTTCTCTTTTACGTTTTCCTCGTACTATATAGGAAGTAACGAAAAAGGAGGATATACCTATGGGACGAAGAACGCTTGTGGAGAATTCAATTGACGTATTGACTGAAAAGAAAACACAGCTATTAGAAAAGCTCACAATGACAACAGATGACGAGATAAAAGCATCCTTACAAAATCAAATCAACAATGTCGAATACATTCTTGCACTTACTGATATGAACGCGAACATGCGTGGGTGTAAATAACTCAAAAAAAAGTAACCTTTACTATTTTGTTAAGAGGTTACTTTTTTCTATGAAAATAACTGATTCTCGCGTATGTTTGTGTAGAGCTGGGGTACTGCGCCAGGCAACCCCGCGTCCTGCGGGGCGGCCGTGAGCCTCCTCGTCGCGATAAAACTGCTCCTGTGGGGGAAGCGCGTTTTCCGCCTGATTCCGCGGGAGTCTCCGTTGCCTGTCTCCGTAACCTTCAACGATGTGTTGCTGGTCGCATTAAAACTTTTCATCGATGGGTTGTGAAAAAGGCTGCGCTCGCGTTCATGGGTATGTTCTATAAAAAGCAAAAAACGATCGCCTAT
>JBOFGC010000526.1:0-5737 GCA_051648945.1 Bacilli bacterium | reverse complement strand
CGTGCTTCTACTTCATGAATGTGAAAAGGTTTCGCAATAAAATCATCCGCACCAAGGCGCAATAATTCAATTTTTGTCTGGGTATCGCTTTTCGCCGAAATGACAATGACTGGGATTTGGTTGTTATTTCGAATTTCTTTTAATAATACATCACCAGAGCAACCTGGTAACATTAAATCTAACAGTACACAGTGAAATGTTTCTAATTGAAGGAGAAGTCTTGCTTCTGTTCCTGAAAACGCACATTTCACTTCATAACCGCACGCCAAAAGCGTTTCTTCTAATAATTGCGAAATCATGCTGTCGTCTTCAACAATTAAAATGGATTTCATTTTTTCCCTCGATTTTTTTCTTCTATTATACTATCTTTCCCACTCGAAAGAATGTGTTAATTTCCATATTCTTTTTTTAGCTAGCACTTCTATCCTACTGCCTTTATCGCATTACTTTTCTATTATAACGTTCGACCTATGTCATTCCCTATTTCATCTAGTACAAAACTACGTTATTCGATACACTCTCTAACCTTATCAGATAATAAGGTTTATAATAGTATTATTCATTTCAAAATAATCAAACGAGGTGCACCATGAAGATTTTCAACAAGATTCGAATTAAACTCGCTATGCTTCTCATTATCACAACGCTTTCCGCACTTTTCATTCAAACATTTGCTGCTTGGAGAATTGCGCACAATATTAATGAAGCAAATGTCACGAAAAGTATTGCAATGGATAATCAATTATCAACGATTTATGTTCAACAGTTTTTCACTCAAAATGAAGCATTAATGAATAGTCTAACGAGTAATAAGAACTTTATTCAAAATCTGAATAAAAGAGACACAAAAGCACTTCAAATGCAATTTGATGCTCTTGTTGCGTCCGATGATCGCATCGTTTCTGCATACTACCTCTCTATGGATGCTAAAACAACCGCAAGTAGTCCACACATTCAATTTTCACCGGATGTGATGGACAAAAAAGATTCTGATACGAGTAGAAAACTACAGAAAACAATTTCTACCGGTGAAACAACATACACTGAAGTGTATTATGACGAACGATTGAAAGCAAACATGTTTTCAATGTTTAAAAAAATCGGCAACTCGGGTATCATTGGCTTCGATTTAAGTCTCGCATCTTTCAGTAACCTTATTGAATCATTGTCATTTGCTGAAACCGGAACGTTTGCTTTACTTGACAGTACAGGCGTTGTCATTGCTTCGAAAGATGAGAAATCAATTGCACAACCGTATGAGGAAGAAGAAGTTATTTCCTTTATAACTTCAAATCAACCTGGAACAGTCTATACAGATAATAACAAAAACGCTCATACGATAACGCCTCTTCAAGACGGTCAATTCTTTTTAGTGAGCGACTTTATTGTAAGCGAACTAAACAAAGATCCAAACCGAATATTAATTGTAACATCTTTAATTAGTGCTGTATTTTTAGTCATTGTCATTTTAATTGGTCGCTATTTCACACGACCACTTGCAAAAAACATTATCGTTGCAAAGAATGCCCTTGTCGAAATTGGTCAAGGTAATTTCAATGTCGATGTAAATATTAAATCGAACGATGAAGTCGGTGAACTCGGTGTTGCACTCCAAAACATGCGTGATGACCTGCAATCAATTGTTCGAAATGTCGGACAAGCAACACATTCTATCGGTTCTCATGGTGAATCACTTCATACGAGTGTCGCTACAAACGTTGAATCAGCGAATCAAATTAGTATCGCAATGAATGAAATTTCAAGTACGACTGCTCATCAAGCAAGTGAAGCATCGAGCCTTCTTCAGCAAAATCAAGAATTAAATGATGTACTCGTTACGGTATCATCACAAATTAACGCAATGGAAAAAGGCTGTAACACTGCCAATGAAAATGCACATACCGGTATTGAAACTGTTGAGAAATTAATGGATACAACATCAGCAAACAATGCGTTTATTTCTAAAATATCAACAAATGTATTCACAATGGTTCATGACGTTTCAAAGATTAATCAATTTTTAAATACAATTACAAATATCGCAACACAAACAAATTTATTGAGTTTAAATGCTTCCATTGAATCTGCACGTGCAGGAGAAGCTGGGCGTGGATTCGCCGTTGTGGCAAATGAAATTCGTGCACTTAGTGAGCAAGCCGCTCTAGCTACAGAACAAATTCGTGATATTGTTGAACAGTTAAACACGCAAAGTAGCAATGTTACGACTGATTTGAAAGATGTTACACAAATGGTTGAATCTCAAAATGACGTTGTTACGCATACGAAACAATCTTTTGAAGAAATTACGGTTCAAATTAATGATATTAAAGCGTTAAGTGAATCACTTCGACAATCCAATGTGCGTATGCAATCGCAAAAAGATGGTATTAGTGGCAATATCGCATCACTTGTTGCAGGCATTGAAGAAAATTCAGCTGCAAGTGAAGAAATATCAGCGACCGTTCAAACACAATACGATATCCTTACGCAACTTTCATCAATGACAGAAGAACTCTCTGACTTATCTAAACAACTTGAACAAAGCGTTGAAAAATTTACATTATAATCTTAAAACACCATAAGCCTACACGCTTATGGTGTTTTAATTATTATCTTTTTCTTAATTCTTTCTCCTATCTGCGTATTATATTGAAATCATTGTTATACTAACTCTTATAAGAAAGGAAGTGTTTTACTTGAAAAAAAACATAGTATGGATTCTCATTTCAATATTTTTGATTCTTGGCGGAGTTTTCTTTTTCTTCCAATTTCAGAAGCAATCATTCAAATCACCAGAAGAGGCGTTCAAAGCGAGTGATTCAATTCTTTTTGATGCGCTTGCAAACAATAAAGACAGTAGTCATTTTTCCAAAATAAAAAATGAAATTGACAATGTCTATTCTGAATCGATGCTTACAAAAATCGAAAGTATATATAGTGTCAACAAAACAAATTCACTAGCATATGAACGAGCTGGTTTTTCATATGAACTGGCAAAAAAAAGAACGGCAAAAGACAATAAATTCGATGTTACTGAAAAAAAGCAATCTGAAACGGTATATACGTACTCGTTTCATCTTCCACCCGACAAACGGACAAACGAAGCCAAAAAAGAATATTTAACTGTGACGTATATCATAAAAAAGGATAAAAAAGATTGGTATGTTGATGAAATAACGCTTGTTGAACAACCTTTTGAACTTACCTACACAAACTTAGTAGATGACGAAACATTTCAATCGGTTTCTCATGCACTTTCTAATAGTGGCGTTTCAAAAGAACAGATACGTATCTTTCAAGAACAAGTGAACTATACGAATGATTTTCTCGGTGACTGGCCGACATTCGCACCTGGTTTTACAACGAAAAACGGACGATCTCTTCATTACGATGAGACTGCTGCTTTTAATCTTTACAATGAATTAAAAGTGCCTTACTTTGATATTAATTGCCGAGTAGCTGCTTGGAATTTAATTCATGATGTTACCAATGTATCTTTCAAATGGGACAGTAGTAGCTTAGAAGAAAATTTCCCATATGAAATGGATATCATTCAAAACAATCCAAATGCCTTTATTTCATTAAAAGATGCACCGAAATTCTTTGGTTTATTCGGTCATGTTGAAGCAAAGGGTGCAAAAACAACAGCCGATGCCTTACTCTCAGTTCAAAAAGAATGGAAAAAGCGAGGCATTACATTTGAAAAAAATGACCGCACTCTCATAACTGCACATCACTATGATGAAGAAACAAATGCTTTAGAAATTTCCCATACTGGGGTTCTATTAACACAAGTAGATGGGTTACTCTTTATTGAAAAATATAATCCGACGCTACCGTTCCAGGTGACATCATTTAAGACGCGTGATGATCTTAAGAAATATTTACTCAATCGTTTAGATATTTATCTCGGTGAAAACGTGCCTGATGTCCTTCTAATGGAGAATGATCACTTGTTAGAATAGTACTTACAACGAAAAAAGCAGTAGACCTGAATTCAGTCTACTGCTTTTCATTGTATAGAAATAAGTGTCGCGTGCTTAATTTTATCTGTATTCTTGGAAATGGATTAAACAGCATCATACTTACTTTTCTTTTTGTTTATTTAATTACTTTCCAAACTGCGGAAACACCTGGCGTTTCATTTTGTGTCCACCACTGTGCTTCATATTCAAAGCCGCTATAGACGACTTTATCCCCTCTTACATACTGCTTTGCTGGTGAGTAAGAATAATCATATTTTGGCGCTTTTACTAAAATCCAAGGAGAATTCGAAGTATACGCTGTGTATGGAGAAACGCCAACAGTGTACCAACGCGCTTGATATATTGCTTGATTTGCCCAAACTTGTTCTCCACCAAGATACACTTGCTCACTATCATAGAACGAAAGTGTTGTAGGTTCCGTTTCTGTTGTTTTTACTGCAATTGTGTTACTACGTCCACTTTTACCTGATGCATCTGTTGCGACTACTGTATACTCATAATTAGTGTTCGTCGCAAGATTTCGATCTACAAACTCTAATTGGTCAAGTGTTTTTACTAGTGTTCCATTACGAAATATCCCATATGTAGTTTTACCTGTTGCATTTGTCGGTTCTGACCATTGCAACCATATTTTTGTGCTACGTGCATGCATACTGAACAAAATAGGGGAATTTAGCTCTTTGACTGCTACTGTATCTGTTGTCGATGCTGCTACACTACTAATGCCAGAAAAAATTACAATGAAACTCAAACATACTACTTTAATAAATGAACGCATATTTTTCTCCTCAAAAACATATTTTCCCCTGCAAGGTACTACTATCGTATCACTGGGGATATATTTTGAATATCTTAAGTTATCGACAATCACTCGAGAATAGCGTAATGACAGCGTTTTCTTATTCGACATAGCCGTCCAAAATGCTAGGTTGTTCTTGTATTTTTTCGATTTTTTCTTATGTCGAAATTTTCTTTAAGTATTACTATGTAAAAAGTTCATTATCACTCTCACCTAGAACACCCCCACTTCAATTTCCGCTAGAAAATTAAGTAGTAGGTAGTTCTAGCGTGATAGATACGTCTCCCATATTCAAAATATCACTCATATGTATATATTTGTTGACATAAAACTTCAAATTGCGCTCGAGAAAGTGCGGTTGTGTCCCAAATCGTTGCGGATTCAAATGTAGACGCAATTTTTTTCGGCAAACCAAATTTGTGCATGTTAAGAACAACACCCTTTTCGGCATGTCCATTTGCTTCGCCGACTGCTGTAATAAATACATCGTTCTCTGCGACTACAAAAAGAACAACATCGTCGCCAATATGCAGATTCTTATGAATTTCATTATCATCACCATATTTTTTCGGGTCCCATATACATGTCTCTATTATTTTCTCTGTACAATTTTCACCCTTTTGACTAGCACTTAAAAACCAAATTTTTTTCTGATTTATTGTTCTCACGTTCCTTTTACAGTCTCTCATATCATCGCCTCCAAGTGTTCTATCACTAGTCTACACAATAGGTTAGGCAAATTTTAGACAACGTTGACTTTTTCTGCACAGAAACAGACCTCTTTGCATAGCAAAGAGGTCCAGTTCTATTAATGATCGACTCCATCTACCACTGACTCAACTATTCTAGTTTCGCAATCCGATTGCTCATCTCGTCTAGTTTCACTTGGAGTTCTGCGACTTGGCGTTCTAACTCTTCATTTCTTTTTGTTAGTTCTTCGTTTCTCTTTGTT
>JBOFGC010000525.1:0-11656 GCA_051648945.1 Bacilli bacterium | reverse complement strand
TTTCGGCGTTCAAAAACTTTTGTCGGCGTCCAAAAACTTTTTTCGCTTCAAACACTCCAACCTTGTCTATAATGAGCGGCTTCTTTATTAATGCACGCGCGCGTGTTCACTGGAAAATTTTTCTTTATAACGAACGCCTGCGCTTAAACTGCCCAGTACTGTTTTTCGAGCGCGTTTAAACTGTGCAGTGGTGGTTTTTGACCTTGATATGCCGACAACCCCGACGTTATCTACACTTTTTTCATCAAACTTGTTGACATCGCTATCGAGTTCTGTTACTATATAGTCATACAAGGAGGAAATTAATATGAAAGAAATCAACAATCAATCAACGAACAACATGGAGCATTTACAGGTCGGACAACTCGTAATGATTAAAACAGACCGCGAAGTGCGTGAAAGTCTAGAATACATCGGCGAGTCGGACAGTGACTTCTTCATGCGCTACCATGGTGAGAACATTACCATTTACAAATATCCGTACATTCAACCAGGTGTATTCGGCAAAGTAGTAACTGTACACGAAAACGGTGTGATCGACGTCATCTTCCGTCAGAAATATACACAACCGACACATGTGACCATGCTGCGGATACCGACACATAAAGAATTAGTAAAGTATTTCGAATGGAAAGATCACGTGAAACGGCGAGCTGTAAATGTAGTATACGGGAAGTACGAGGGATAGAATCATGGAACAATGGAAAGATTACAAAACGTATCAAATCAGCAATCACGGAAGAGTTCGGTCGTATCGACACGGAAAGGTTTACACCAGATCGTTGAGCCATGGACGCGGTTATGCTCGTGTCGAAATTGAAAACGTAACCTGTTACTTACATCGGCTAGTCGCTGAATTATTCGTACCGAACCCGGACAATCTCGACAATGTAACACATATCGACGGGAATAAACGAAACAACCACGCGTCAAATTTAACCTGGACGACGATGAGCGCTGTACGGCGCACTGACTGGGGACAACGCGATGAAAGCGCTTTCGACGTTACTAGAACGATTTCAAACGCCTGTAAAGTAGCAATCATCGACAGTAACGGCGTGCAACACGAATCAATGACAGAAGCTGCGCGCTATTATAACATCAGTTACCAGTCAGTGTACAATTCGTTGCGTTACGAACGAGCTGTCTGCGGTATTACGTTCAAACGCTTGGAGGTGTAACATGGAACAGTGGAAGAGTTACGGGAAATATAAGGTCAGTAACTACGGTCGGATCGAAACTAGACGCGGAATCGGTTACGGATCGCGTATCAAGACCGGATATTCACATGGTCGGCTCGGTGGTATACATCGTATCGTCGCTGAATTATTCATACCGAACCCAGAGAATTGCCGGTACGTGGTACATGTCAACGGTGACAAATTCGATAACCGCGCTGTAAACTTAGCGTGGAGTGATGTCCGTGAATATAGTCAACCACCGTCGGTTACAGATCGAATGAACGCGCCGTTGTCGTTAGCGAGCGCACCAAACAACGTGGCTGTAATTGACAGCGATGGTGTAATATACGACTCTGTCCGTCACGCAATCGAAGTTACCGGAATATCGCGCGCTTCGGTGTATAAATCGTTACGTACAGGTGAAGCCGTGCGTGGTATTACGTTCAAG
This sequence comes from Bacilli bacterium, assembly GCA_051648945.1. Lineage (GTDB taxonomy): Bacteria > Bacillota > Bacilli > JBOFGC01 > JBOFGC01 > JBOFGC01. Next base: position 10,027 of record JBOFGC010000525.1, on the reverse strand, counting down.
CGACTTTGATCTGTTCGAGCGGTTATGCGCCACCAACACGCGGTGACGTATTCGAGTGATTATGTACCACCAAACCCGAGTAACTACCTTGCGTCGTACGTAATTATATGGTATCGTAGACACGAAGGAGTTGACTACATGCTATCAATGAAAAATATCGCCGAGTTATCCGGAGAAACCTGGACACCGCCGTTGAATGAATTACACTTCGACGCCGGCGATCATGTCTATTCGTATAACGGGGTGAAGATACCGAGTGTGACGACTATCCTCGGTCAGACACCAGACGCGTTTGACATGAAATATTCGTCGCATATACCACGATTCGTCCTGAACCGCGCAGCTGCGAAAGGGACGGCGATACACGAATACATCGAAAATCACTTCGGTGGTAACGTGGAAATTTCGCCGAGAACGTTGGAATTACAGCGCCGTAACTACGGTTACATTGCCGCGTTCTACGCTTGGGAGAATGAACACGACATTGAACCGATACATCAAGAAGTACGCACACATGACGGTTTGAATTACGCCGGAACAGTCGATTTTGTCGCACATGTTGACGGTAAATTAACTATTGTCGACTGGAAGACGCAACGAAACGCGTCACCGCTCAAGTGGGTGTTGCAGTTAACCGCGTATAAAAAGACAGTTGAAGAGTTACTGTCGCGGGACGTAGAAATGCTCGCTATCTTACATCTACTCGAAGACGGTTCATACGGTTATTACACGTTCGACGCCAATCCGGTACTCTGGGAAACGTTGCTTCATTATGTGTCGCATACGCTTGACAAGACCGAGCTGAGCGCTGACGACGTATACGACTTAGTGTCGCTGTTCGAACCGTTCATGACCGGAACACCGGATTATGACGCGCTGATCGACTTTGGTGCGAAGTACGCAATCGCTGACGCGCACGATGTCGTGAATGACGCGCTGACCGATTTGCTGAATCGTGACGTATTTAACGTGGAATACACGTTGGAACAACATTGCGCTACCCCTGAATTGATGGAACACGTGAACCGGAAACTGGGGTAGATATGCACAACATGAAGGGGATATAAACCATGAAAATTGTAAATAACGGAAAACGTGGCGACTGGAAGTCGTTGTATAAATCAACATTGAATACGATCGGAGTCAAAACCGACCGAGAACCGACGCCACAATGGAAGAAGCGGATCTTAATGAGCGAACACTCACCGATTCGAAAATTAAACTTCCAAATGACGATGGAAGACTTGAAATACTGGGTATCGGTACATCTCGTCCGACACAAGCACGGAATCGAGCATTTTGTCAGCACGCAGCGAACAGACCGCACGAATACTGACCGCGACGAATTGCGACAAGACGCGCCTGTATCGCACGATATCGACTTTAACGCTCAAGCGGCGATTCAGATTTCACGGAAACGGCTCTGCTATCAAGCGTCGCTCGAAACGCGTGAAGCGTGGCAACAGGTTGTCGACGAATTAGCGATCACCGAACCGGAGTTAGCGTCACTCTGCGTAAAAGAATGCGTATATCGTAACGGATTATGTCCGGAATTTAAAACATGCGGTTACAATAAGTCGAAACGGTTCAAACGCGAACTTGCGGAATACCAAGCAGACTTCGTCGAACAGATCACGGACGAAACGGTTGTGAACCGCGATTAATACCAACTAAACACGGAGGATTGAATATGCAATTTACGAAATATCAAAAACTGGCACATCTTGGTAATAAAGTAACGGACGGTATCTTGAACGGAACTGTGCATGTATTTCCGAAACTAGACGGAACAAACGCGTCTATCTGGCTATCTACAGATGATGAATTACGCGCCGGATCCCGTAATCGTGAACTATCGACCAACGACGACAATCGTGGTTTTTACAACGATTATGTGCGCGATAACGATACACTATATCGTTGCATTAAATCGTTTCAAGAAAAGTACAATACGTCGAATGTCGTGTTATACGGTGAGTGGCTCGTGCAACATACTGTTAGCTACGAGGACGCACATTATCGCACGTTCTACTTGTTCGACGTCCTTGTTGACGGTAAATATCTCACGTACGATGAATACGTATCAGTAGCTAATCATCACGTAACAGTCATCGCTCCGATCACGGTGCTGAGTTCGCCGAAAACTGACGACATCATAGCTTGTATCGAACATGCGACTTACTGTTCTCCAGATACCCCGGAAGGTGTGGTTGTGAAGAATTATGACTACACGAACGAGTTTGGCGACGTGATTTGGGCTAAATGTATCAGCGATAGATTCGTAAATAATAAAGGTTCTAAAACGAAGAAACCGCGCATTTATTCTGATAGCGTAGTTGAAACGACAATTGCGTTAGACTACGTCACTGAGCATTTGGTTGATAAAATCATCACTAAAATCGGTGAGTTCTCGATGAAGAATATGAAATTATACATTGACCTGACTTTTAAAGATGTGGTCGAAGAGTACGTGTACGAATATGTTACACGTAATAACTACCCGACGATTAACACGAAACATTTACTTGTCGAGGTGACAAAGCAGTTGAAAGTTCATTTAGTTCCGTGGCAACGAGGTTTGAAACGATGACTAATAGCGAATTATTGACGCAATATACGCGGTGGTGTGAAGAAACGACACCGATCATTTACGCGGTGATCGACGCTTTATACGCTGCGCCGACATACGGACAGACGTTGCGCGATGAAACCGTTGACGCGCTTTACGATGAACGTAACGAAGCGACTGACGCGCTTTATGACGCGTTGCAGCAATTACGGGAGATGATTTAAACGAATATGGAGGGGTTATTATGAAATACGTAGATTCAAAAGGTGTGTCTTTCGATATAGACGACTTACAGGTTCAAGAGGAATTCGACTGTGAGGACTTACGTAATAAAAAAGGTGAACAAATTCATGTGGACGAGTACGTAATAACTCCATGGCGTGACGGAGGTAAGTATAAAGAAAAACACGACGTTATCCGCATAGGAGACAAATACTTCGGTAAATACGTCAGTGCTTGGGGAACTTATTACGATTACCACACATGGGAGTATGGAACTGCTTACGAAGTAGTGAGACGAGAGCGCTCTGAATATTACTACGAAAAACTAGAGCAAAATTAAAGAGGTGTAACAATGAACCAAGTACCTTTCTACACACAAGCTAAGCTGAGCGTTGTCGAAGCGATCGACCGTTATAACGCGAATGCTGAATTTATCGACACGATTTCATATACAGACGTGTACCTTATCTGGCACTGTAAAACGTTACAGAACTGGAAAGCGTGTTTATCTGTTGACGGCAGCTCACCCGTGTTTTTCGAAGTCACACATAACGGCAATACCGGCGAAACCTACGTTGACATGTATTTCAAGAAACATAACTACGTAATGTAGTCAATCAAGCGAAGAGTAACATCTTCGTTTTTTTTTTCGCAAAAAGCGTTGACAACTGATTAGACACATGTTAAAGTTTAGATATCGGGTAGCGGATACGCGCTCGTAATTACCGCATGGAGGATATGAACAATGACAAACCAACTAGTATTTTTGACAGACAATGTAGTAACAACAAGTAGCCGAGTAGTGGCGGAGTATTTTGGGAAACGACACAAACACGTATTGGACGCGATTAGTACTAAAATCGACTCAGCCGAAAATCCGGCTCAGCTAGAAACAATGTTTTTTGAATCGACATATAAAGACGCGAGTGGTAAATCTAACCGCGAAGTTATCATGAACCGTGACGGCTTTTCATTGCTAGCGATGGGGTTTACCGGAGCAAAAGCTTTGGAGTTCCAGTTAAAGTTTATCGCCGAATTTAACCGAATGGAAGAACAGATCCGAAGTACAGTATTCCCAACAACCTACATCGCCGCACTTGAAGCGTTCCTAGAATCAGAGAAGCAGAAAGAACAGTTACGCGTCGAAGCGGAACAACTCGCGGTAGCGTTGGTTGAAGCAAAACCGAAAGTTGAATACCACGATATCATCTTATCTACGACTGACACGATGACAATCGGACAGATCGCGGAAGATTACGGTTTATCTGCTGTCAAGCTGAATAAAATATTACACGAACACGGTATTCAGTATCGTGACGGAAAAACGTGGTATCTGTATTCGACATATAAAGGTACAGGTTTGACCGAATCTGAAACATTCCCGTATGTCCGTGTCGACGGTACAACAGGTTCGAAAGTTCACATGCGCTGGACACAAAAAGGTCGCTTACTGATCCACGAAACGTTGACTGCCGACGGATATATCGCGAACTACGACCGTGAACGTGGAGGTGTGCGATAATGCGATACATGAAACATACCCCAACTGGTTTGTACATTCACGAGATCAAACTGAACTACGGTTATATTTCGGAAGTGAAAATGCACCGCGTACAGAACGAATGTGTGATTTACGAGTGTAATACCGACGGAACTGCGGACCACGTAATCAACGTATCTGACGCGCACTTTATCGAACTGGCTACAGAATTAACATGCGAAGCGTTCGAAGGTGTCGAAACAGTAACATGGCAAACGAACGGAGGTGAGCGCGCATGATCGGAAGAAAATACGGAAGATTGACAGTGTTACAACGCGTCGAAGAGATGTACGCAATTAAACCGTTATTCCGCTGTATCTGCGACTGTGGGAACGAAACGATCGTGTACGGACAGAATCTTCGAAGCGGATATACGAAATCATGCGGCTGTATTCGTTCAGAAATGTTACGTGAAGCGCGCCTGAAACAAGCGAAACGTATTAACGGTTTAACAATCGCGGAATACGCGAAAAAACATGATTTACGTCTTGGTACGATCTACGCGCGGATTAAGCGCGGTGCGTTGCTAACTGACGATTTAGTGGGGTGTCAATAATGGAAGTGTTCGGATATATCGTTAAAATAGATACCAGCTGGTATTTGAAAAGTTTTGTCGCAGATACGGTGAACGTGTACGCTGCGTACGGTATTTCGTCTTCACGCACCGTCGTCGACGAGTTCAGTGTGACGTTTAAATCACGAGAGTCGCACGTATTCCCGAGTAAAGACCAAGCTACCGAAGTAGCGGATCAACTTGGTGGTACAGTGTTTAGATTGTACGGAGAATTGGCGGAGGAAGCGAGATGAAACTCATAAAAAGAGACGGTTTTGACAAGATGCCGCTGACGAAGAAACCGGACGAAACAGTTTCGATGTTTAAATACGGAGAAGACGTGCGAGAAGCGGTTCGAATTGTTGCTGAGAAAAAAGAACGAAAGGAGAAAAAATTATGAATGTAACAACGCGCGACGGTAAACAAACCGTATCAGCACGAGAGTTGTACGAGTTTTTAGAGGTGAAAACGCCGCTCGAACAGTGGAAGAACAATCTTGAATGTGCATTGTTCTTTGAAGGGGGACGAATACGAATGTTCGATACGACAAACGGTAAAAAATATGATATTTACAAAATTGAAAACGAGTATAGATTGACGGAGGAAACAAAATGAAATATAGAAAAAAACCGGTAGTAGTTGAAGCATTCAGACTTGGATATGATGATATTCCAGAATGGTTCTTGAATCGTCCAAATATATATTTCGAAGAAGACCCAGAATGGGGGCTACGTGCTTTCATGGTTTGTCGTGGCGATAATTTAAAAGGGTTTGAAGGTGATTACATTATTCGAGGGACAAGGAACGAAGTGTACCCATGCCCGAAGAGAACGTTTGAAGAAGTCTATGAAGAGGTAACGGAGTGAAATTGAATCAAGAACGATACTATATAACATACGGCGAACTATTCGTAGAAGAGGTAGTGAAAGGAACGTGGACACTTAAAGATTCGATTATGAATACTCGCACTTGGTATAACACTTTTGAGGAAGCGTGTAACAAGTCTAAGTCGCTGCACTCCACTCTAGGTCTTTGTACAGAGCACGGGCAACAACTGTTGAAAATTATAAAAGTAATAACAGAAGTCGTTAATGTTGACGAGGAGGAACTAAACCATGATTAACCCGAGAAAAGTACATTTATTTATCGCTCAAAACTTCACGTCGTACGGTGAAGACGACCATGATCGCTTATTCGATTTTTTAAGCTTCGTTAACTGTACGTGTGACTTGGTCGGTGTCGAATATAACGGAAATGATTTATCAAGAGAGGGTGCGACGCTGACGATCGGTGATGTAACCTGTAACTACGTGTTCTACGTACACGACGATATTATCGAAATTTCCACCGTAACGGAGGTGGGTGTATGATGAAAACGTACACAATACTCGAATCTGACTTGTACGCGCTAACAGTCGCCGCGGCTAAGATCGCCGAAATCGAACAACGGGGGATCGAAATCGACTACGGTAGACTTGACGACGCATTTGATTCGTACAGTTACGATTACGCTGCACACGAAATATTTAAATCGGTCGTTACACCAACACTTACCGACCCTGAAACGTGCCACTTACGCGCAAAACTCGCGTTATACGAATGTGCGATCAGACAAGGTTCACTCGCAATGACGACTGAGCAGTTTATCGAGGTTCTGAAGTTACAAAAATTCGACGACCAATATTCTGGACAGATATCCGGTCAAATCGAAAAACTCGCCCGAGCGTGTAAATACTTTTTATACGTAATTCACGTGAAAGATAACGTAATCACGGCGAACGTGAACGACGCTACTATCGTCATAACGCTTGACTCGGTCGATTACGGTTCAGAATACTTGTATCACGTGGTAACGGAGGTGGACGTATGTCACTCGTCGGTATGTTATTAATTGTCGTTTTCTGGGCGGTCGTATGTGACTGCTTGGATATTTGAAGTAGGAGGGGTCGATAACGATGAATAAAATATTAACGAAAACATTACCGAAGTCGTTCTTTAAACGCGCTGATCTACGTTCACCACTAGCTGATAAATTGTTCTGCGATACAATAGTGTTGAACAGTGAGTCAGTCACTGTTTTACAGATCATGCTTGTCGGTGAGACGTCAGCGATTTTCGAACTGATTTATACCGACGACTTACCTGGAGGAGACTAAACAATGAAAACGATACGAATCTACGACTACGTACCCTGTGATCAGTGCGGCGAACAACTTGACAACGGCATTGTCCACGTGGTAGAATTATATACGTACCATGAGTCATATTTCTGCAGCGAACGCTGTTTACACGAAAAAATACAGTTGCGGCGATATAAACCGCGACGGAGCGAATTGGAGGAAACGAGATGACTTTTGAAAACTACGTGAAACTACTTTGTAAATTACATGTCGAGTTCAAACACGAATGTTTTTCTTTTAGCGAAATGATAACTTTATTAGACGATATGAACGAACTGACCAAACTTTGCGTCGATTTAATTCACGTTAACAGTAATAATAACTTCAAAAACGAGTTGGTAATTGTTGAATTGGTATGTAGCGAAGAGGTGAGTACACTCATGATCGCCAAAGAATGCAACGAGAGCGGTGAGTATCTTCGCCATGCGATTTTGGAGGTGGTTCGATGAAACTTAAAAACGTAAAAATCGGTGACCTACTCTATCTTAAGACACCGAGCGAAGTAAAAGCGTCGACATATTATCTTTGTCATCGTGGTGACGTAATCAGCTTTATCGACGGCACTACGTACTACGACGGAAACGACGCGATGTCTGCCGGACAGCTAGTACGCGTCGAGCAGATCTTTGCACGGAGTGATATTCAGTATACCGGAAATGGTGGTTATGTTTCGCGACACGCGTTTCGAAAACCGACGAAGAACGAACTCGCTGAATATAACGGAGGTGTTAATTATGAAGATTGAAAACATGAATGTCGGCGAACGGGTATATCTCAAAACACTCGACGAGGTTAAGTTATCGAAATATTACACACCTTCAAAAGGTCTTTGCGGTGGAGCATACTTTACAGATGAAAGTATGTATTACGATACGACTGTCGATAGTCCGTACGGTGGTTCGCTCGTTACAATATCCGAGATATACGGTGACGATGTTTATTACATAAAGGCGGACGGTAATGGTGGCTATGTTTCGCGACACGCGTTCAGAAAACCGACGAAGGAAGAATTGGAGGTGATGAAACGATGAAAGACACATTACGTTGCGACATCTGCGACACACTAGTGCAGCTCGGCGAAAAAGCTCTCGTACAGTACGATAACGGATATTACGAGGACGAAACCTTCACTGTATCATGCGTAAACTGCGTACTTGATTCCCTCGACACTGTAACACCGGCTTTGATACGTAAACTGGAGGACACACCGCGATGGTAGGCTTATACCGTTCATGGTACGAAACGCGGTTCGAAAACGAATACTACCGCGACATGTATCGCTTGATCCGCGACTTATGTCACCAAGCAGCGACGAGCGACGACATCGTACACGTACTTGACAGCTGGAAAAACATCGAAGCCGTGATACGGAACGTTGAACCTTGTGTACGACTCGGGTTATTAACAGACTGTGACGAAATTCTGCACCGCACATCGCGAATTGTAGCGGCAAAAGAAAGATTAGCCATTCTGACCGAAAGCGGCGGAATGTGATACGATAGAGGAGAAACAACATGACAACTAACGACATCACCGCGACATACGTGGTAAATACTGGATATATTACGAAGAAACTCGTTCGATACGTAAACAACCGACTATCGGTAACACCGTTCGAAAACGTACGCATCGACGTGATCGAAAAAAGCGGACATAATGCACGTCTGAACGGTGTGAACTACCAGACAGAAATTATCATCGTTCTGCACGGTCAATTGACCGACTTGAGCGTTGTGCGCGATTTCGAAGACTACATCGAGTCATTGAACTGGAACATCGTCGCTTCTGGGCGATTATTATGCTAACAACTTACAAAACGGCTTACGTCGTTTTTTTTTTTTCGTTGACAGTGTTACCTACGCATGGTATAATCGAATTAAGCGTCGAATACGAACGACGCAGAAAAGAGGGGTACTATATGACACATAACGCAGTCGGCGCGCGTAAATTCGGTATGACACCGATTTATTACGACGTCGAAACTTATATCGAATATTTCATGATTCATTTCGCGTACGGAGATTCGGACACGTTCGACGCACTCAATCACGTCACATTCCGCTGTGACCGCGATGGTTCGATGGATTTGAACATTCTCGACGACTTGTTCTCGAATATCGACACGAACGTTTTCATCGGTTTCAATAACGTCAACTTCGATTCAATCTTCCTCGACTTGATTTACAAAGTCTGGCAACATAACTCTGAGTTCAATCCGAAGTTGGCGTACAAAATCACGCAGAAAATCATCGAAGAAGAAGTCCAACCATGGAAGCTGAGACGTGATTTCGAACTTCCACATGTTACGCTACAGCTCGACGTCATGTCGCATTTACCGTCGATGGGGCGTATCGGCTTGAAAGAACTCGGAATTCGGATCGGACACGAACTACTTGAAACGCTTCCATATCCACCCGGAACGCTGAACCTGACGAGCGAACAACGCGAAGAAATCGACTTATACTGTTTTAACGATGTATATATCACTTGGAAAGCAGCTACCGGTGTTGCGCGTGACAACTTGGATACGAAATTCGACGTGATCGACACTCTATTCCCTGGTGAGTGGTGGCGCTTACGTACCACGAACGCGAAAATGGTCGGTCAGTACATGACATCGACGACCTCAGAACGCTATGTCCGCGAATATACCGAATACCGTGTTCCGGAGCGTGTCAACGATTTCGTCCGTTTCAAGTCACCGGCGTTAAATTCGGTTCGCGCCGACTTCGAATCGTTCGATATTTCACAACCGTTCCAATACGCGCGTAGCGTAAAAGTGTACGGTATCCAACTCGACTTCGGTCTTGGCGGTATCCACGCGATGAAGCCTGGCGTGTTCAAAAACGTAATCGACATCGACGTAGCTTCACTGTATCCGTCAATTATCCGAGCTTTCGCTCTCTTCATGTCGTTTATTCCACGTGAAATGCAGGAGACGTATTTCCGCATGATCGACGATC
>JBOFGC010000524.1:0-2651 GCA_051648945.1 Bacilli bacterium | reverse complement strand
CATATGTTGTTACAGGAAACGTACGAAATTGGTGTATTGACCGTCAGTTACTGCTTACACACTAGACGTGAGCAATGGAACGTGATAATATTTTCTAGATATAGTAAAAAAGAAGAAAGGATGACATACATGAGAAAGCAGCTAGTCGCAATCGTTGGTCGTCCAAATGTAGGAAAATCAACAATTTTTAACCGCATTGTCGGTGAACGCATAAGTATCGTTGAAGATATTCCAGGCGTTACACGCGATCGAATTTATCATCGAGCAGAATGGTTGAACCGTGAGTTCGACTTAATTGATACAGGAGGCATTGATTTTGGCGATGAACCATTTTTATTCCAAATTCGTCAGCAAGCAGCAATTGCTGTAGACGAAGCGGACGTAATTGTATTCATGGTAAATGGCCGAGATGGTGTAACTCCGATAGATGAGGAAATAGCACAAATGCTTTTCCGTTCGAATAAGCCAGTCGTTTTAGGTGTTAACAAAATTGACAATCCTGAAATGCGCGAAGATATTTATGATTTTTATACGTTAGGATGCGGAGAGCCATTCCCAATCAGTGGATCACACGGACTTGGACTTGGTGATTTGTTAGATGCCGTTGTAAGTTATTTCCCACCGGTAGAAGAAGAAGTTGAAGATGAAGATACAATCAAGTTTAGTTTAATCGGTCGTCCAAACGTAGGTAAATCAAGCCTAGTAAACGCGATGATTGGCGAAGAGCGTGTTATTGTTAGTGATGTAGCAGGAACAACACGTGACGCAGTCGATACAAATATCGTGCGAGAAGACCAAAAATATACAATCATCGATACAGCAGGAATGCGTAAACGAGGAAAAGTATATGAATCAACAGAAAAATATAGTGTTATGCGTGCAATGCGTGCAATCGAACGTTCCGACGTTGTTTTAGTCGTTTTAGACGGTGAAGAAGGCATTATTGAGCAAGATAAACACATTGCTGGTTATGCGCATCAAGCTGGACGAGCAATCGTTATTGTTGTAAACAAATGGGATGCTGTCCAAAAAGATGATAAAACGATGAAAAAATACGAAGACAACATTCGTGCACATATGCCGTTTTTAGAGTATGCACCGATTGTATTTTTAAGTGCATTAACAAAACGTCGTATACATACGCTGTTGCCAATGGTTCAACATGTATGTGAATCGCATAAAATGCGTGTACAAACGAACTTGTTGAACGAAGTGATTATGGATAGTGTTGCGATGAATCCAACACCAACTCATAATGGCAATCGTTTAAAGATTTTCTACTCAACACAAGTAGCAATTTCGCCACCTACGTTCGTTGTCTTTGTAAATGACCCAGAATTATTACACTTTTCATATGAACGTTTCTTAATCAATCGTCTTCGTGAATCATTTGGTTTCGAAGGTACACCTATTAAAGTTATAGGTCGCGAAAGAAAATAAGTAGTGGGGGATATGCACATGAAAAAAGTACTTGTCGTTGGCGCGGGAAGTTGGGGCACAGCACTGAGCATGGTTTTAGCAGATAATGACTATGACGTGACAATTTGGGGCAACAACACAGACCAACTAAAAGAAATTCAAGAGCAGCATACGAACAAACGCTATTTACCAGAAATCGTTTTAAGCGATCGTATTGGTGCAGAAGCGGATATAAAAATAGCATTAGAACATATTGAGGATATTCTCATCGTTGTTCCTACGAGTGCAGTTCGCGCTGTAGCAAAAGTCCTTGCTAAAAACTTAAACAAACCAGTTCGCATTACACATGCGAGCAAAGGAATTGAACCTGGCACGTTTAAACGTATCAGTGAAATGATAGCAGAAGAAATTCCAGCAGAACTTATTAAAGACATCGTTGTATTGTCAGGACCTAGCCATGCAGAAGAAGTTGCACTTCGTCAACCGACGACAGTAAGTGCCGCTTCAGCAAACATGGAAGCAGCGGAATATGTGCAACATATGTTTTCAAATGATTATTTCCGTGTCTACACGAGCCCAGATATGGTCGGCGTAGAAATCGGTGGTGCATTAAAAAACATCATTGCCATTGCAGCAGGTATGACAGACGGCCTTGGATACGGCGATAATGCACGTGCTGCATTAATCACACGTGGTCTTGCTGAAATTACGCGTCTTGGTGTCAAACTGGGTGCCAATCCGCTTACATTTGCTGGTTTAACAGGTGTTGGCGATCTTATTGTTACGTGTACAAGCAAACATAGCCGTAACTGGCGCTGTGGCTACGCACTGGCACAAGGTGAGTCACTGGATAAAGTGTTAGAAAATATGGGCATGGTCGTTGAAGGTGTTCATACAATCTCTGCCGCTTATGAACTTGCTCAAAGAGAAAATGTAGAATTACCAATTACTTTTGCGTTGTATAAAGTTCTATTTGAAAATCTATCACCAACTGAAGGTGTAGGTTTACTGATGAATCGTATGCGTACGCATGAGACAGTTGAGTTTTACAATAGTGTACTTGGTAAGTAATAGATGATCAAAAGGTTCTGAATGTCGATTTTTCGGCATTTAGGGCCTTTTTTTTTGGGTTGAGTATTACGGTGATTCGTAAGGGTAAGGGTCCAATGCTTGAGCGTAAGGGCCCAATGTTGGTTAGTAAGGGCCCAATGCTTGGGCGTAAGGGTCCAATG
>JBOFGC010000523.1:0-3138 GCA_051648945.1 Bacilli bacterium | reverse complement strand
CCTATCCGAAATTGTTAAAGTCTATTACAACAACTGAAGTCGTAAATTTCTCGAGTGAGGCTTCTAAAACGAATGCGGTTGAAGGTAGTGGAAATAATGTTTATGCACAAAATTTCTATTTGAACGGTGATTATTACATAACTGCAGTAGTGAACGGGAAAGAATCGAATTTCAGTATGGTGAGTAACACCTACGATTGGAATGAACAATTACCAGCATCTATATCTGATTCGGTATATCGTAGTAGTCAGAAGTTTGCAACTGTAGCCGATTTACCAAAAGATATGGAAGTACAGTTCATCGATCAATCAAAATCAAGACGAGCAGTAGTATATGATACACAAAAAATAACAGGAAATAAAAATGGTGGTCAAGTAACAGTACCGTTCAAACTGCAAGGCACTGCTCTGACAGGGACGGTAAATGTATTAAATTATAAAGGTACAGATGATACAGTACTCGCAAAACAAAACGATGATGTAAGTACGACAGGGAATGTTTTGCCAGAAAATAAAGTCGTCGATGTACCTCCACCAACTGTGCCAACAATCATTGATACCGACAAAGATAATAAGCCACAAAAAGAAAATGTCGTTGAAAATCAAAAGGAAAATACGAAGGAAGAAGTAAAAGAAGGTAATGCAGAAAAGTTACCAATTTTAAACGATATTAAAGTGAATGCTGATAGTGCTTTTGAAGAGTATTTAGCGCTAAAAATGATAAATGGCGATCGGAATATCTCGCTCAAAGGATTTCCAGAAGCACAAAATAGCACAGTTCTAGAAGATACACTACTAAAAGTATATTATCAAAATCCTCTCATACTCGGTTTGAAAAGTTATCGCTATGACTATAGCAATTTAATCTTAGAAATCACATATGAAATGCCAGCTTCAGAAATGAAACAACAACAAACAGAGATTAAAAAAGAAGCGTTAAAAATTACAAAAAGCATAATGAAGAGTGGAATGAGTGATGAGGAAAAGCGTCAGGCCATTTATCTCTATTTTGAAAAGAACACAAAATATGATGTAGATGCACTTAAAAATGCAGAAAAAAATAACTTTAGAAAAGTCGATGATAGATTCAGGGATTCATTTACAACGTACGGCATTATGGTGAAAAAAGTTGGAGTTTGCGCAAGTTATGCTGCATCGTTCCAAATGATTGCGGATATTGTTGGACTAGAATCGGTTGTCGTAACGGGACGAATGACTAGTGTGCCACACGCTTGGAATAAAGTGAAAATCGGAAACGAGTGGCTGCACTTAGATGCAACAAATAATGAGACCAATTCAGGTATTCCTTTCTATATCTATGAAGTAAGTGACCGTGTTGCGATTCAACAAGGATTTAATCAAGATGTAGACTTCGCTTTAGACAAAGAAGTGAAAAAGTTTGCAGGGGTTAGTAATCAGTATGACTACTATTATCGTAATAATCTAGTTGTTAAAACAGCAGGTGACATCGAAAGCGTAGTTACAAAACAACTAAAAGCAGGCCAACAGTTAATCGTCTTTCGTTTAGATGGAGACATTGAAAACAAAGTAATGATGCAAACACTTGCGACAACAATTAAGACGCATGCGCCAGAAAAATTAAATGCAGCAAAAGTAGGGAAATTGGGCACATGTATGATTGTTTACTTTGAGAACTAAGCAGTAGAATATGATTGAGCTAATGCATAGAAAGGAAGCACTTCGCCCTTTCTATACATTAGCAGTGTGAGAGAAAAAGCTAGAATCGTTTTTTTGTAAATTGAATAGTCGGAGCATCATAATTCATCAAAAAACTAAAAAATCGTAATTTTTTTTTCGATTTTTTGCGATAGCATTCTACTTTATTCGCATCGCAAAGAAAATAAGTAAACGCTTACATATGCGTAATTCAAGAGTGAGTGATAAGTATTACTTATCTGCTTTTTCGCTATATTTAAAACCATAATCACTTGATGCTCTGCAACTTTACCCTCTAGCAAATTATAAAAAAAGTGATATAGTAATCTTTAAACAATGTAAAGGAGATGGAAAAGAAGATGAATTTTAAGAAAATGTTAACAACTTTCGCGTTTTCAGCGGGCTTATTAATTGCCACACCACTTCTTGCGAGCGCACATGGATATATCAATGAAGGACGAGCATCGTTGTGTAAACAAGGATTGAACACAGGATGTGGTAAAATTATTTATGATACACAAAGTTTAGAATTTGTAAGCGGTTACCCAACAGGTGGTCCAGCTGATGGACAAATTGCAAGTGCGGGTGGTCAATTCCCGGAATTAGACGCACAAACACCAGTACGTTGGTACAAAAATGAAATCAAATCAGGGCCATTAACACTCAATTGGACATTAACAGCTAACCATGCGACAGAGAAATGGGAGTATTACATAACGAAAAAAGGTTGGGATCCGAACAAACCATTAACACGTGCGGATTTCGAATTGATTACAACGTTTTATGACGGAAACAAACGTCCAGACCCGAAAACATCACATACAATCACAGTACCAAATGATCGTACGGGCTATCATGTGATTTTAGGTGTATGGAAAGTGGGCGATACGATTAACTCATTTTATAACGTAGTAGATGTGAACATTACAAACAGCGGTACAGTAAATGATGTAATCGCACCATCTGTACCGTCGAACGTAACGGCGACAGTAAGTAATGGTACACCAGTACTTTCTTGGACTGCGTCTACAGATAATGTTGGTGTAGCGCAATATGCAATTTATCGTGATGGCGTAGAAGTTGCGACGACAAGTTCGACAACATGGAGTGACAGTAAAGTAATAGCGGGCCAAACCTATAAGTATACAATTATAGCGCGCGATGCAGCAGGAAATGCTTCAACAAAATCTGTAGAAGTGACAGCAACGATTCCTGGACAACCACCAGCAAATACAGCCCCAACAGCACCAGGAAGTTTACACACGATGAAAGTATCGGATACTGTAGTAGATTTAATGTGGTCAGCTTCTACGGATGATAAAGGTGTAACTGCATACAACATTTTCCGTGATGGTGTGAAAATTGGAAGTACAACGGGCACGTCGTATTTAGATCAATCTGTACAAGCATCGAAAACGTACACATATGCTGTTGTTGCAGTTGATGCAGAAGGATTACAATC
>JBOFGC010000522.1:0-5633 GCA_051648945.1 Bacilli bacterium | reverse complement strand
CGTCAAGTTTTCTTCTGTCGAGTTGTTCAATGCTTACATATACTGGTAATACCATGAACGGCAACAGTGAATAGACCATTCCGAGAATCACTGCTGGTGTGTTGTAGAGTAAATTTAATGGCTCATCAATAAGCCCGATACTTTCGAGGAAAGAATTCACTAACCCTTGTGAACGCAAAATGACAATCCAAGCATACGAACGGACGAGAAAATTAATCCAGAATGGAATCGTAACTAACATAAGCATAATGCTCTGTTTTCGCGGACTTAGTCGTGTAATCCCGTATGCAAACGGATAACTTAAAAATAAACAAATTACTGTAGTTAGTGCTGCCACCCAAATGGTGCGCCAAAGAATACCTAAGTATAGCGGGTCAAACATACGTTTAATATTATCAAGTGTAAATTCGTATATAACATCTCCGTACGTACCACGTTGAAAAAAGGCATTGGCACTAATTAAAAGGAGCGGTACAAGAAAAAAGATGACAAGCCAAACCCATGCAGGTAACAGTAATAGTTTTCCTTTTTTTAGCTTGGGTTTCGGTTCTGACATAAATTGTTTCTTCAACCGAGTCTCACCTCCTCGTTTGCATTCCAATCTAAACCAACTTCCTGTCCGATTGAAAGTGTAGAACGTTCGCCATTTGCAATGTGAACAATCACCGTTTGATCGTCCTCTGCTACTTTGGCATAGACTTTGCTTACGCTGCCAAGAAATTCAATATCCACAATTGTCGCTGTTACTTTCGTAGAACTGGTTACAGAAACAATCGAAATACTTTCTGGGCGAACAGCAATCATAGTATTATTTTGAACAAAAACATTATTTTCACCCATAAATGTAGCAACAAAATGTGTCGCTGGTTTTGCATAGATTTCTTCTGGTGAACCGACTTGTTCGATCACACCATTATTCATAACAACAATTCGATCACTCATCGTCATCGCTTCTTCTTGGTCATGTGTTACGTAAATGAATGTAATACCAAGATTTTTTTGTAGCTGTTTCAATTCACGTTGTAATGTTTTACGAAGTTTTGCATCAAGCGCACCGAGTGGTTCATCAAGTAACAACACTTTCGGGTTATTTATGATTGCTCGGGCAATTGCAACACGCTGTTGTTGTCCACCTGAGAGTTGACGAGGTTTGCGAGAGCGTAACTGCGTTAATTCTGTCATACGCAACACTTCTTCTAAACGCGTTGTTTGCTCTTCGTTAGCAACGCCTTTCATGCGTAATCCAAATGTAATATTTTTCTCAACATTCATATGTGGAAATAATGCATAGTGCTGAAAAACAAGGTTCATATCACGTTGATGAGGAGCTTGTGTCACAATGTTTTCGGTATCTAGCAAGATACTTCCAGATGTAGGCGTCTCAAATCCTGCGATCATTCGTAACAACGTTGTCTTTCCGCATCCAGATGGACCGACAATCGTTAAAAATTCGCCTTCTAAAATATCCAAGTTAAGCGTAGGAATTACCGTTTGTTCGTCGTATATCTTTTCTATATTTTGAAGTTCAATCATTCTTTTCATCGGCAATCATCCTGTCTAGTAGATTTTTGTGGCACAGTCTGGAAGAATTTTATCTGTACCGTTTCCGTTTCTTTGCTTTATCAATGAAAAGTCTTTGAACGCTGTATGACTTTTCATCTAAAAGTTAAGAAACATCGGTGAAAATAAAGAGAGGAAAGACCATTATGTCCAGGAGCGGGGAACCTAAAGAATTAGCTTCCCTAATCCATAAAAAGTCTTTCCTTGTTAACATTCCTAAAATTTCAGTGAAAAATAGCTCATTTTAAATAAAATATCTAACTGATATATTAGTACAATTTTACTTCGTATTCAACAAAAAACTGTATATATCGACATATTTTTTTACAAACTTTTAACATCATCTTCATAATAGCGTTTGTTATCTTTACATAGTTTCCTTTATAATAGGAATTACTGGATGCAAAAGTATCCGATAAACACTGTAAAAAGTACAGTTCTAGGAGGTGCATCATGAATTTTAGTTTTCCGAAAAAGTTCATTATCGGACTCGTACTTATTATTATCATTTATTCACTTTTTGAAGCATGGAATTTGTTTAGAACAAAACCAATCAGTCAATCACCTACAAAAACAATTATACCTAAAGAAGAAACTTGGCTTCAACAGCATCGTGCGTCTGAACTGAAAGCTACCATTCTCGGCACAGGCTTTGAATCGGAAGAAACATCAACCGGCGAACACTATTGGTATACATTTGAACAATTACTACAACGTGATTTCAACATCACTCTAAAAAGTACGCAGACTGCGATGAATTTACAAAATTACGAGGATATGATAAATACATTACAAACACCAAAAAATGTACAATTACTCGGATCCAGCGATCTCCTATTTGTTCACTATTCACCAGTCAATCTCTTCTCAAATTATGATACACAACCTTTAGATGCACAAGCAAAAGAACAAATGAAAATTAATTTAGCAGAACAATTTTCCATGTTAATCCAAATTATTTCAAGTCAAAATCCAGAAACACTCGTTATTTTTTCTACACTCTATTCAACAGAAGCTGACACATATGGTGATGAAATTTCCATTTGGAATGATGTAATTCATGAAATGAGTGCAACAACAACGAATGTAATTGCTCTTGATGTAACACCCATTTCCGGCGTATTTCCCCTTTCCAAGGAAGAGCACCAATTACTTGGAAACGAATTGTATTACCGAATTTCCATACAAAAAGAAAACCTACCTTAGACAATACAAAATCTAAGGTAGGCTTTCTTTACTTCGTCTTCAAACACTTCTTGTACTCATCTTCTACGTCATCAATGAATGCAGCCCACGTTTTTTTCATTTTACTAAATGCATTCATTGGGTCGGTTTTTCGTTCTGGGTCAATTTGATGATGTCCAATAATATGCACCGCAGGATTTAGTCGATATAAATAACATAGATATGCGATTGTCCATACATAGCGTTTATAGGCGAGTTCGTTATTTATGTTTCCTTTCGTCGAATAACATAACTCAACACCTATTGCTGCATCATTTGCGTCATCGCCATAGCGTTTGTTGTCCAGTGTACGGTCATAAAGGACATGCCACGCTTTTTCCGTCCCAAGTACTGCTGGAATACACTCAATAATTTCCTTGTCGTCAACAAACAGATGTGCACTCGCATACATTTCATTGCAAGAGCGTTTGTAGTAGTCCACATTATTTTTCGCAGTAGACGAGTCATTTCCAGTGTCATGCGCAACAATAAATAGAACTTTGTTGATTTTTTGTCCAGAGCGTCTTTTACTTCCTCTTGGTAAATAGCTGTGGAGTATTGGATATTTTTTTAGAAATCCCATTTCCTTCACCTCATTCATTCTTCATACTTACACATATGACGTTTGGTTGAGAAAAGTTTGTCCATTCACCTATTTTTTTCTATTCTTCATCATTTTTTGATACAATAAAACGGAATATTCAATCAAAGGAGCTTCCTATGCAGAATGCAGTATCTTTTTCATTTCAAGGTCAAGAAATTCGTGGAATGCAACATCTCCCTGAATCTACTCGCGGCATTGCACTCATCTATCATGGTTTTACAGGAAATAAACTAGGTTCACACCGAATGTTTTTAAAAATGTCCCGCTTATTAGCATCACTTGGCTTTGCAACGTATCGGTTTGATTTTCTCGGAAGTGGAGAAAGTGATGGAGAGTTTCATGATATGACGATTTCCTCAGAAATTGCTCAAGGCGAACACATGCTCCATTACGCCGTTTCACAACATGCACCTGGCATTCCAGTTCTTTTAATCGGACACAGTTTAGGTGGTGTAGTCGCAAGTATTGTTGCAAAAAAATGCCAATCATACTGCTCACACCTCGCGCTTCTATGTCCAGGTGGCATGATACGTGAAGCATTTGCAGCTGTTGACCGCTCCCTCTACTACATCCCAAAGTTGGATGTATACGATTATCATGGTGACTGTCTAGGAAATGCATTTTTTGAAGACATTGAACAGTTACAAACCTACGAGGCTGCAAAAGGTTTCAACGGCAACATATTAATCCTTCACGGAACAAAAGACGAAGCCGTTCCTGTCGAGGTTTCGCTTCATTATCAGCGCTATTGCTATGGCAACGCCGCACAGCTCGTCCTAGTTGAAGGCGCTGATCATTCATTTAATGGTTACTATTGGGAAGAAGAAATCTTACGAAACATCGCCCATTTCGCTCGAAGCATCGAGTCCCTTTAATGCTCGCACTTTTTTGGCACCATCTAGGCATTATTGACATACAATATGCTAACAAGTACAGCACGAAAGGAGCAGTGCGCATGCCAGTTTCTATCATATTTAATCAAATCAATGTAAATAGTGTGGAACAAACAGCTGGTGTTAACACTGGTCAAAACAACTGTAATGAGTGGAGTTTTCAAGGAAAATCAAACAGCGGTATCGGCTTTATTAACGGCATGGTCATTTGTTGTAATATCGTCAATATGATTATTGACCCTGACGTTGTGGACATTCCGGTTACGCAGCCGGAAATAATAAATCCACAGCTTTCGAATCAGTTATGAACAACAAAAAAACCGTTTACCTCTATTTTAATAGTATTACAATCGGCACAATTTCTTCACTTAGTGCGTGTAATACAGGTGAAAATATCGTCTATAAAACACATGTTAAAACGAAAAGAAATGCTGTTGTTGGTCGTTCTGTTTCCAATCATTTAGTTCTGGCGAATTTAACAAATATTCTCTCTGATAAAGATATTTATGATAGTGAGTATGTAAAAGAAGGTTCTGAAAAATTTATTCAGAACCTTCACCCGTTTCATTCACTCGCAAGTTCGGTTTTTAAAAATCAATCCAATCTCTAACTACCCACTTGCCATGTTCTTTCACAAAAGTGATACTGTATTTCTTAGATTGTCCAGTCTCTCCAACAGGTACAGAAAACGAAAATTGAGCTGAATCTTTCGTTTCACGTACTTTCTTAACAACGGCTTTCTCCCAGTCTAAAAGACTTCCACCATCTGCCGCGATACGATACAGTCGTTTTTGTTTACTTTTCAGATCCATCGAAGAAATAAACTGCTTTGCTGTGTCTTTGCTATAATACTGCTCTAATTTTTTTTGGAATTTTGTCAAAGTATTAATGTGATCTGGTAAGTAGTTGTAATAATTTCCATCTTTTTTAAATTGATTCGGCTTTTTGGTCGGTCCCGAATAGATTTCCCAATAATTCAAGCTTGCAGCAACAACATGTTTTTTGGCATAGTCTACTGTAATCTCTGAACTCGCAGAAATCACTGTTGCGAAAATACTGAATAGCAACGTTACACATAAAATTAATTTACGCATTTTCCCACTCCCCTTTTTGGCATCTCTCTATCTATATTCGCCAATCTTTTCCATTATCCTTTATTTTTTTTAATATTGTATACTACATTCTACATCGGTTTGGTCATTCTTTTTCTTTTCCTGTACGAGACTTTTTAACCAGTCGGGCACTTGGGCACTCGCACTCAAATCTATCGTATCAATTGTATCACTGTCGTTTAAGGAACTTGTTGTTTTATCAAAAACATTTCGGTCGCCGATAATCGTACCGAGTCCTTG
>JBOFGC010000521.1:0-1888 GCA_051648945.1 Bacilli bacterium | reverse complement strand
AGAAAATACGAAACCGAAGAACTTAACGGCAGAGCAGAAAATAGTTCTGGACAAGCTTGTGTCACAGCTTTCAAGTGGGAGTAAACAAACCTCTTTGCTTCACGGGGTAACAGGCAGTGGAAAAACAGAAGTATACCTTCAAGCCATTCAACATGTGTTGACTAGCAACCGCCAAGCCATAGTTCTAGTCCCCGAAATCGCACTTACGCCCCAAATGGTATCGAACTTTAAAGGACGATTTGGTGATGCAGTTGCCGTAATGCATAGCGGACTTGGGGTGAGTGAGAAGTATGATGAGTGGCGCAAAATAGAACGCCAAGAAGTAGATGTCGTCGTTGGCGCACGAAGTGCAATTTTTGCACCATTCCGTAATTTGGGATTGATTATTATCGATGAAGAACATGAAAGTACATACAAACAAGGTGAGCACCCACGTTATGATGCTCGTGAAGTGGCGCAACTTCGGGCAAACTATAGTAAAGCAACTGTGCTACTTGGCAGTGCGACACCTTCTTTTGAAAGTTATGCGCGCGCGAAACGTGGCGTATACACCTTGTTAGAAATGAAAACACGTGCCAATGCGAAAAGCCTACCGGAAGTAACAATTGTCGATATGCGTGATGAACTGAAAAAAGGAAACCACAGCATGTTCTCAGACAAGTTACGCGAAAACATTGAGGCAACACTTGAAAAAAAAGAGCAGATGGTTATTTTTTTAAATCGTCGTGGTTTTTCGAGTTTTGTCATGTGTCGAGGGTGTGGTTTGAGTATGAAATGCGAACAGTGCGATGTGAACATGACGTATCATCATGGTCAACAGCAGCTCAAATGCCATTATTGCGGTGATGAAGCAACCGTACCCAAAATTTGTCCATCATGCAAAAGTGAACATATACGCTATTTCGGTGTCGGCACAGAACGCGTAGAAATGGAATTACAAAAAGCATTTCCAAGTATTCGTATCATACGTATGGACCAAGATACAACCAGTCGCAAAGGTGCCCATGAAAAATTGCTGAGCAGTTTTCAAAAAGGAGAAGCCGACTGTTTACTCGGCACACAAATGATTGCGAAAGGTTTAGACTTCCCTAAAGTAACATTAGTAGGTGTACTCACAGCAGACAGCATGCTCGGGTTGCCCGACTTCCGAGCAGGAGAACGAACGTTCAGCTTACTCACACAAGTAAGCGGAAGAGCAGGACGCCACGAGTTGCCAGGGGAAACGATCATTCAAACATACAACCCAGACCACCCAGCAATCACATGTGCCGCAACAAGCGATTTCGAAGCTTTTTACGCCCATGAAATGGTTGCACGTCGTGATTATCGTTACCCACCGTTCGTTTATCTCGTGTATATCGTCGTCGCCCATGAAGACATGCGGATTGCTCTAAAAGCATCTTCACAAATGGCGGCATTTTTAAAACAAAAGGTGTCACCAGAAACACAAGTCATCGGCGCATCCGTCTGCCCAATCACACGCATACAAAAAAATTACCGTTATGGCATAATGATAAAGTATCGCTTTGACGACACAATTGTACCTATATTGCATCAACTGTATAAAACATTTTCAGAAACCTATGCAAAAGAAAAACTATCCATAACAATCGACCACCATCCACTTGTTATGATGTAAGGAGCAACAATCGAAATGACAGTAAGAAAAATCGTAAGCAACACACGCGAAGTATTACATACACCAACAGAAAAAGTAAAACTTTTCGATAAAAAACTAGGACGTCTTCTCGACGACTTATACGACACAATGATTGCTTTTGACGGTATCGGCATCGCTGCTCCACAAATCGGATTAGGCATCGCCGTCGCAATCGTCGACATTGAAGACGAACGCGGGACAATCGAACTCATCAACCCACGTATCCTT
>JBOFGC010000520.1:0-1238 GCA_051648945.1 Bacilli bacterium | reverse complement strand
AATTTCACTTGTTCTGGATAACTTACCCAGTATGGTGTTGGAATGATTACTTCGTCACCTTCGTCTAAAAGAACTTGAAATAGTGTGTATAGGGCATGTTTTGCTCCGCTACAAACGATTACTTCATTTGGCTTATATTGAAGTTGTTGGTCTTGTTCTAGTTTTTTAACAATTGCTTTTTTTAAGGCCGGTAATCCTGCTGATGGTGTATATTTTGTTTGACCCGCATTCATAGATGCATACGCTGCTTCAATGATGTGTGATGGTGTATTAAAATCAGGCTCTCCCGCTCCTAGACCAATCACATCATGTCCTTCATCTTTTAACGCTTTCGCCTTCGCTGTAATCTCGAGTGTTGTTGAAGGCGTAAGTGTTGAAACACGTTTTGCTAATCTCATTTTGAAATCCCCCGTATTATTGAAGTGTATATCTTTTTAATAACTCCCCTGTTTCGAAACTCAAGTAAAGATAACTGAGTTTACCGTCTGACTCTTCTAATACAACTTCCCATATTGGAAAATTGTTTTCAAGACCTAGTTGAGATTTGATGACGCTCGCATTCGGACGAATACTTCGCGAAATGGCTTGCGCTTCTTTTTCGGAAATTCCTCCGTCTGCACCTCTAATTTCAACTTTCTTTTTCTTTACGTTCACGAATGCATAGAACAGGTCATCATTCGCACCTTTTGAGTGAAGTGTCCAACTACTGTCGTTCCCAACATAATGATCACTTCGAATGACTTCCGCATTTGGAAACTCCTTTTCAAAAAGAGCTTCTGCATACACTTGACCTTGGCGTTTACTACGCATTGTTTCGTCGTAAAGAAAAATGGCCAGTACACTTACGATAACAATGACACTCATTGTTATTGAGATTATCCATTTTTTCATTTTTTACCTACTTCACTATGTACGATATATCGTAAAGACGGCTTCCTCTTTGTTTTCTTTGTCTAAAGCCAGTCCAAACATTAAATCTTCTCTTTTTAACGTACGGTTTAATGCGTCAACGATTTTGTATAAATCGCTTGAATATTCCACTTTCACCGTATTTAACACTTCAATTTTGTGTGCCATAAGCTACTCCCCCACATGCTGTTTCCTCTATTGTACATAAAACATGGATATTCGTTAAGATATTTTGTAAATAATTTTAAAAAAACTACATTTTATTTTGATTTATATACTGAATATTCCATCTCGCCAAGTCTTTTTGGAACATTTCTGCATAATTTTCT
>JBOFGC010000519.1:0-6125 GCA_051648945.1 Bacilli bacterium | reverse complement strand
CATGAAGTTGTTCTATAAATACAGCATTCACATGAAAACTTTGACCATTTAGCTTTGTTAAAATTATCATTATGTATAGTAGAGCTAGAAAAATTGCTTTCTCTAGCTCTTGCTCCTTATTTAAATTAACGTTTTAAGTTTACTAGTTCTTCTAGAATTTGGTCACTCGTCGTAATGATACGCGAGTTCGCCTGGAAACCACGTTGAGCGACGATCATTTCCGTAAATTCTTCTGATAAGTCAACATTCGACATTTCTAGTTTACCAGAAAGAATAGAACCTGAGCCATTAGATTGTGGCACATAGAAATTTGCTTTACCTGAGTTGTCTGTCACTTGGAATGAATTTCCACCTACTTTTTGTAAACCTTCTGAGTTGGCAAACTTAGCAATGGCTATTTGTGGCACCGTAGGAACAGCCACACCATCTTTATCGATCACTGAGATTTTACCATCTGCACCGATGCTGAAACTTTTTGATGTTGGATCAATTTTAATCGGCTTCATTGTTGTTTGATCAACAACACCACCAGGAGGCGTAGTTGCTGGCGTTTCAATTGCCATTAAGTACTTTCCTTCACTGTTTACAACATAGCCTTCTTTATCTAAGTAAAAGTTCCCTGCACGCGTATACGTTTTGTTGTTGCCATCTTTATCTGCAACTACAAAGAATCCATCGCCATCAATTCCTAAGTCAAGTGGACGACCCGTATTTTGAAGATTACCTACTGTGTGAATTGTGTCGATTGTACCAATTGAAGAACCTAAACCTACTTGTTGTGGATTACGTCCCCCACGATTTGTTGATGGGCCTGATGCGCCACTAATTGTTTGGTTTACCATATCATTAAACGTAATACGGCTCTTTTTAAAACCAAACGTACTTACATTGGCAATGTTATTACCAATAACATCGAGTTTCGTTTGGAAATTACGCATACCTGAAATACCTGAATACATTGAACGTAACATAAGAAAAATCTCCTCTGAAGTGGTTTATTTTCAACTACATCTGTCATTCTGTAGTTCTTTGTCTTTCCTATATAAGGGCCAAGACTTATAAAATGATCGTACCGTTAATATTCGTAAAAATTTGTTGCTTTGATTCTTTCACATCAAGCGCTGTAATCATTGTCTTTTTCGGTACGTTTACGATAAATGCACCTTCATCAGCAAGAATTAACGCTTCTTTTACCCCTTTTTGTGATGCTTGTTCTAATCGTTCTTCCATCCTCGTAAGCAATGATTCTGTAATCTGAATATTTCTTTCGGAAATTCTACGTTGTGCATGTTTACTAAGGATGAGAGTTTGTGATTTTTCCTTCAGCACCTCATCAAATGGAACACTGCGATGTGGTTGTATGCTTTGTGCTTGTCCGACATTTCGTTTAAACGGTGCAATCGGACTTACTGGCGGAATAAAATTACTTTTCACTCTGCTTCACCTCATGCGATATTATCTAAAATTTAACTTATTTCTCTGGAATTTCTGGTTCTGGTTCTGGTTCCGGTTTTTCAACTTCATCTTCTTGTGGATTTACAGCAACAATTTCATTTGGATAAATCGTGTCTCCGTTCTCTAATTTGATGAGAATGGTTCCATCCGACTCCTTTATTACACTCACTACTTTTTGCGTACCTTTGACGACTTCTTTATCTTCGTTTAAGTACTCAAATTTTACTTCTTGACCAATTAAGTTGCTGTACAGTACCATGTTTTGTTCGTACTGTGACCAAACAAAATCACCCATAAGAGCATTTAAATTCATCATTTGTTCAAGTGATGAGAATTGGGCCATTTGAGCGATAAAATCTTTATCATCCATTGGACTCATCGGATCTTGATTTTGCAGTTGCGTAACGAGAATTTTTAAAAATTCATCTTTACCGAGTGAACTCGAACCTGTTCCACCTTGTAATCCTGACAATAAGGATGAATCGGTCTTATTGTTTGGAGAAATACTTGGTTGTTTATCAGTTTGCTGAACGCGCATATCAACGCCTCCTTACGAAATAAGTGATGACATAAACTCTTGAAACGATTGTTCTTCTACAACAATTTCATTTTCTTGCTGCTGCTGTTGCTGTTTTTGTTGTTGTTCTTTTTGTTGTTCAAAGTGACGAATACTCTCAGAAACGACGACACGGTTGCTGTCATGCGATTGCTGTAGTGCATTTTGAAGTTGTACAATGTTTGACTCAACCATTTCTTTTACTTTCGTACTACTCGTTAAAATACGTGTTCGTATGCCATCTTCTGTTTGCATAAGTTCAATTCGAATACTGCCAAGATGCTCCGGATGAAGACGAATCATCATTCTTTTCACGCCTGTTGTTTGTGAGAACTGTGCTTGTTGAAGAATTCGCTCGAGCTGGTTCACAAAGTTTTTCGTATCAACCCCATCCGTTTTTGTTTTAGG
This sequence comes from Bacilli bacterium, assembly GCA_051648945.1. Taxonomy (GTDB): domain Bacteria; phylum Bacillota; class Bacilli; order JBOFGC01; family JBOFGC01; genus JBOFGC01. Next base: position 3,706 of record JBOFGC010000519.1, on the reverse strand, counting down.
AACAGCAAGTGCGTATTGCGTCGTATCTTTTGCAACACTTAACTCTGCCTTCGAAACCAACTCCACTTTTGGTGCTGTTTCAGATTCTACTTTACTCAAACCTTCTGATCCCTTTTTACCCGTCGCCATAAATTCTTCAAGTAAATCGCTTCCTTGCTTCATTGTCTCACTTTCACTATCCACCCATTTTACGAGTTGTTGCAGTTGGGCAATGTCTTTTTGAAGAAGTTGCTTGATACTTTCTGCAAAATCTTTCACCGTTAGTTGTTTTCCTTGATTTTGCGCATTTTCTTGCAACATGGTCGCTAGTTTCAATAGTAATTCGTTGACCTCAGCATCACTTTGTTCTGGAGGCGCTGTTTGTACTTTCAATCCTTCATTCGTCGTCACGCCGTCTACTGCTAGATTATTTCGTTGTTGAAGAAATTGCATAAACATAGCAAGCATCATTTCAGGTGTTTGTTGTGTTTCTACTTCTTCTTTTTGTGTACGCTGAAAGTCTTGCAACAACTGTTCGAGTTTCGTCATGAGTTCCTCGAGAAGTTCTTCCGCTTTTGTTTCCGTATTCTCTGCATTAGTCCCAGGTTCACTAGGTGCTGTGATGTTTTGAATAAGCGTTGCAAAATCAAGTGTTTGTGTGTTCTCACCTACTGAAGGTAGACCGTATGTACGTTGTTGGATAGTTCCTTGGGACGCTCCGAGATTAAAAAGTCCGTTTATCATTTTTTTCACCTCCTTTCAAATGGCGTCGTATTTCTTACTGAAGTAACAATTTTGTATACACTGCCGCTTGGTCTGCAGGTACGTTTTCTAAAACAGCTGTTAATGAATCTTTGTTCATTCGTTTTAAAATTTGTACCGCTTCGATTGGCGTAAGTTTTTGAAGAATCTCGGCTGTCTGTTTTGGTTTCATATCGCTATATGATTTGGCAATACTTTTATACTTAGCTTCTATTTCTTCGTTTGACATTGCATTTGTTTCGAGTTGACGTTGAAGCTCGTCAATTTCAGACTGGAGTTTGAGTAGTTGTTGGTCTTTTTCACTCTGATCTTTTTTTAATGCTTCAACTTCTGTTTTGAGCGTTTCGCTTTGTTTTTTTAGTTGTTCATTTTCTCTCGTCAGTTTTTGCTCTTTTGACTCGGCACTCTCTACATCGACCATTGATTGTAAGAAAGGAACTTTAGCAAAAATCTCTTTGCCTTCTTTTACAACATCAATCCCAGCAATATAAAGGACACCGATGGAAAGAACAATTGCAGAAACAAATGGGATGAAAACGACAAAGAAGAACCATTGAATTCTGCCGTATTTACGCTCTTCCGTTGGTAGTTTTTCTGCCATGTTCTCTCCCTACTTTCTATTTGTTGAATACATTTGGATACTCATTTCATTTAGCAGAAGTTGCTCCTGTGTTGCGACTTCTTTTTTATGTATTTCTTTTTTCTTTTCGTATATTTTGTCATACTTTTTCGTTTCAACTGTTGCAATGACAAGGTGTTGTTGTTTAGTCTGCATCATTTGGCGCGCTGCGATGACATGTTGTTGGATCACTGCGATTTCTTTTTCTAACACTTCAACAAATTGGTGATTGGCTAAAATTTGAGCAATCGTGCAGTTTTGTTGTTGCATCTGTTGTTCTTCTTGTGCTAATAACTCTTCTTTTTTTTTCAGCAGCCGATATAAATTCTCTGCTTGTTGTTCAAAGTGAAATCGAGCTTCTTGATAGGCTGTATTTGCTTCATTTTTTTGAAACTCCTTCATTTTAAGAAGCTTATCAAACCGTTTTACTGTATGCATTACTGTTCACTATCCTTGTAGTAAATGTGCGAGTTGCGACTGGCTTTCTGTAAAGCCCACATTTTCTTCATAGTCTTGTATTAAAAATTGACGTAATTGTGGATACATATCAATCGCTTCATCAATTTCTCGTGATGCACCGCGTTTGTACGCACCAATTGTAATCAAATCTTCATTTGATAAATAGGTATTCAACATTTGGCGAAATTGCATATTTCGCGTGCGGTGTTCACTTGAGACGATACTATTCATACAACGACTTATACTTTGTAGGACATTAATTGCGGGAAATTGTCCTGTATGCGCAATTTTACGATCGAGAACGATATGTCCGTCAAGAATGCCTCGTACTGTGTCGGCGATTGGTTCGTTCATATCATCTCCGTCAACAAGTACATTGTAGAACGCCGTTATCGTACCATGTTGGTCTGTTCCTGTTCGTTCGAGTAGGCGCGGTAATATCGCAAATACACTCGGTGTATACCCTTTTGTTGTTGGTGGTTCGCCTGTTGCTAAACCAATTTCTCGTTGCGCCATTGCTACGCGAGTCACAGAGTCCATCATTAATGTGACGTTTAATCCCTCACCTCGAAAATACTCTGCAATAGCTGTTGCTGTGTATGCGCCTTTAAGTCGTAACAGCGCAGGTTGATCACTCGTTGCTACAACGACAACTGACCTGCGAAGTCCTTCTTCACCTAAATCATTTTCAATGAATTCACGTACTTCTCGACCACGTTCACCGATGAGCGCAATCACATTCACATCTGCACTCGCATTCCGAGCAATCATTCCCATAAGGGTACTTTTTCCTACACCACTTCCTGCAAATATACCAACACGTTGGCCTTTTCCCATTGTTAAGAAACTATCAATTGTTTTAACACCAACACTTAAAATCTCTCTAATTGGTGGACGAAGCATTGGGTCAGGCGGCATATTGTCGATGCCAATACTCTTATAAGAACCGGTAACTGAGCCACCATTTATTGGATTGCCGAGTGCGTCGACAACTTGTCCAATGAGTGATTCATTGATTTTGAATTGAACGGGTGCATCTGTCGCTTCCACTACTGCCCCTGGTGCGATATTTCGTAATTCTGCAAACGGCATGAGTAAAATACTTTGATCTTTAAAACCAACAACTTCGCAACGTAAACGTTCTCCATTACTTTGGTGTATAAAACAAATGGTGCCAAGTTGTACATCAGGTCCCGTTGACTCGATTGTCAGTCCGACGATTCGTTTCACATAGCCATAGCGTTTCCATGTATTCGCTTGATTGAGTTGTTGTTCAAATGTCTTCAGATTCAGTCTTTTCATACGCTAACCATTCCTGCAATTTTTCTTTTATTTGGGCTAATTGTACCTCTACACTCACATCTAGTTTTCCGTAATCCGTTTCCAAACTGCATTCTCCAATTGGTGTGTTTGGCGTTGGATACACACTAATTCGGGCATCGTTTCGTATAAGTTGTTGCAACGCAGGGAGCCATTCACTCACTGTAGGATAAAGAACTGGATTCACAGAAAGGCGGATATTGCCTTTGTTTTGACAACGCTCAATTCCTTCCTCAATTAGGGGATTGAGCATTTCGTGATTGTTCTCAAGTGTTGTATGCAAAACCTTCTCAGCAATGAGAATGCTCATTTCAAAGACGTCTTCTTTCGCATCTGAAAGATAAGCATCGTAGTTTTGTCTGGCAATTTCAACGAATTGTTGGGCTTCTGCGAGTAGTGAATCGTACTGATGCTGTGCATCAGCCTCACCCTTTTGAAAGCCTTCCGCAAAAGCCTCATGTTCAACTTGTGCATAAAGTTGTTTGCTTTGATTTTCCCATTCATTTTTCATATTTTCAATTTCAGAACGGGCGTCACTATACAACTGTTCAATATGCGCTTGTGCTG
>JBOFGC010000518.1:0-6037 GCA_051648945.1 Bacilli bacterium | reverse complement strand
TAAAAAAAACATAATCAATGCTTTGTTGTAGTAGCTGTTGACTCACTTCTTTATCGCCACATACACAAGCGACGTACTGCTCGGGAAATGTTGTTGCTATGATTTTCGCAATCACCTTTTCAACGTTCGGCGTTAGTTCTGATGGTTTTACAATGCTCGTATTTCCTGCAGCAATACTTCCTACAAGAGGGGCAAACGCCAATTGAACGGGATAATTCCATGGTGCAATGATTGCCACAACACCATATGGCTCTGAGATTTGATAACTCTTTGTACCAAATAGTATTAAATTTCCTTTTACCTTTTTTGGCTTAGCCCATTTTTCTAGGTTGTTTATCATATGACGAATTTCATCATAAATAACAACCATTTCTGTCATGAAATACTCATCATTACTTTTGTTCAAGTCCGTTTTTATCGCTTGGGCAAGTTCTCCTTCATACTGAATAAGTGCATTTCTTAAATTTGAAAGTTGTTGTATCCGCCATGTTATCGACCGCGTTTTATTTCTTTCATAAAATGTGCGTTGGTTCTTCACTAGTTGTACGATTTCAGCCATGTTATACTCTCTCTCCTTCAGTTTTCATATTTTAATTGTACACTCTTTTCATGAGTTCGTCACAAAAGTACTTTGCATTTTCTTGCGTGTTTTGATAGTGTTAAATTAGAATCTTAGGGAGGTGTTACGATGGAATATTCATTTAAAGAAGAACTAGCCAACGCCATTTCTCATGGAGTCGGCATTGTTTTTAGTCTCGTAGCGCTTGTGACACTTGTCGCTAAAGCGGTTATTGCCGGCGGTCCTTTAGAAGTTACCGCAGCAGCGATATTTGGCACAAGTATGTTTCTTTTGTATGTAAGTTCTACGTTGTTGCATAGCGTGACCCATCCAAAAGTAAAACGCGTATTAGAAATCATCGATCATATTAGTATATATTTACTCATTGCAGGGTCATATACGCCCTTTGTGTTAATTATTTTGGAAGGCACACATCGTTTCGTCGTTCTTTCTCTCATCTGGGGACTTGCTATCGGCGGTATTTTGTTTAAAGTTTTCTATACGGGAAAGTTTCATCATCTTTCAACGGGGCTTTATCTTGTTATGGGGTGGCTGATTATTTTCTTTATTGAGCCAGTGTATGCGTTTTTACAAGGTGGCGGATTCATTCTATTAGTAGTCAGCGGATTACTCTACTCAATCGGAACTATATTTTATCAGTGGCGATTATTTCCTTATCATCACATGGTTTGGCATTTGTTCGTATTAGCAGGAAGCGTTACGATGTATGCTTGTATCATTGGTTTTGTTATATAACAGAAAGAAGGCTGTCCTTGCGTTGGGCAGCCTTCTTTTCTGTTGTTCTTTAAAAATGTAGTTTATGAACTACTATTTCCGGGATATTCATAAAACGATAGGAAAACTTCGTATTGCCGATGCCTGAACTCACATAAAGATTTGGCTTTTCATTTCCAATTTCATACCAATCTTTATCATATGTAACAGCAAGGGACGTTTTACCGAGTCCTCCAATAAAGGGAAGTCGAACTTGACCACCGTGGCTATGACCCGATAGAAACAAAGTTTTTTCAGTCTGTTGCATTGTGGCAACTACATCAGGTTCATGAACAAGTGCTAGTACGTTTTCATTATTTTTGATTGTTTTTTGCAATAAATCACCATCATAGCGACCTAACATCGCATCATCAGCGCCATAAATCATGAGGGATTTCCCATTCAAAGTAACAGTTACCCCTTCATTTTGTAACACTTTGAAGCCTCCGTTTTGCATGATGTCAGCATAGTGGCGAACCATACCTCCGCCCCAATCCCGATTTCCATAGATGGCAAATTTCCCGAGAGGTGCATTGATTTTTAACAGCAACTTTTCTACTTGATCTCTAATTTCCTCATTTATATATCCAATATCGAATAAATCCCCTGTAAACACAACGATATCTGGGTTTTGTTTATTAATTTTCTCTACAACTTTTTCAAACTGCGACACAGAGAAAAATTCTCCAATATGTGTATCTGTAAATTGTACGACATTCAAGTGAGGTGTTTCTTTTTCTTCGCTATAATAATAATTGAACGTACGTGATAGTAGAAGTTTACTCTCTACCTTCCATGCATACACATACACACCTAAAATTAGGATAATAAAAATGAGGAAAAGTGAGGCAATCTTCTTCATACTTTTTCCTCCTTACGACTTCTCAAACACATTTATTCCTTTTTTCACGTCTCTTATTTCTCACGTACTGTGAACTGACCAACAAAACCTTGTAGTAATTCTTCCTCATGTTCCGTCGGACGTCTTAATTCTTTCGCTTCAAATGCCTTTTTCGCCTCTTCCATGCTCATATGTTCACTTACGATGTCTGCAATACATTCCACTTGTTCTACATACGCACAAAACTCATTGTATGTATAGGATCCATGATGTGATGGTACATATAGTTTTGCTTTCAATTTTTTTAATTTGTGGAGCAGAGGAATGTAATTTTCAGAAGTGAAATGCCATTCTTTTGCGTACATATTCATATACAATGCATCGCCGACAAATAGAATATTTTCATTTTTCACATGAACGACAACAGCATCTTGAGCGTGGTCACATTTCACGCGGAACATATGTATACACTCATCTTCTATATTCAGTTCTAATTCTCTTTCATAGACAATTGTCGGTAATACAATTGGAATTTTTCTTTGCGTGTCGGGCATTTCTAGTTTAATATATCGTTCACAAAATTCAATTTCGGTGCCTTCTTCTACCCTTTTTGCCAATGCTGCATCTGTCCATTTTAAGTCACGCATAACCTCAAGTTGTTCCCTTGTTTCAGAACAACAAATGATATCTGCGTCGATTGCACTTGCTCCAAATACGTGGTCCCAATGACTGTGCGTATAAACGATATATTTTGGGTGTGGCAAGTTTAACTTTTTCATTTGCTCCATCATAAGAGTAGCATGCCCCACTGAATTACCGGCATCAATCATAATACTCCAATTTTCCCCACATACTAAACCAAGAACTGGTCGATCTACACTACTGTCCCATTCGAGCGCATACACATTTTCTGCTATTTTATCTAACATTGAATTCGCTCCTTTCCTTTCTTCTAGTATAACGATTCATTCCAAAGAAGAAAAATGTCATTTAATTCAAAATATACATTTTCTTTACCCTTTCTTAATCCAATCTACACAAATTCTCGGTAGTCTAAAGAAAAGACTAAAGGGGACTGTTCATGAAAAATAAGCGAATTACCTTATCTGTACTTGCACTTTCTTTAAGTATGATTTCTCCAATGTCTGCATCCGCTTTTTCTGTTCAAACAACTCCAATAACACTTCCTACTAACGTACCAAATAGCGAAGCGATTTCTACCTTTCCTAATGGCTTTTCTTACGCTCTTGGTTCTGGATTGGCGTTTAAAGGCTATACAAACGATGGCGATGCCTTGTTTGTAGGAATTACAGACCGTGGACCAAATGGCGATGCACCACTGTTTAAAACGTTGACTGGACTCTATCCAGCTAAATTCTTTCTTTCGCCTAGTTTCACACCGACTATTGTTCAATTTAAAGTAAGTAAAAATGGAAAAGTGACTGTACTTAAAACATTGCCGATTACGAATCAAGACGGCTCTCTCACTTCTGGTTTACCGATTCCAAGTGGGAAAGTCGGTTCAACGAATGAATATCCACTCACAACAAAAATGGCGATTCTTCCTTTTGATGTAAATGGCCTAGATACAGAAGGAATTACAATTGATAACGATGGAAACTACTGGCTTTGTGATGAATATGGTCCCTTTTTGATTAAAGTGAATGCGAAAGGACAAATTGTTCAAAAGTTTTCTCCAGAAAATGGACTTCCTGAAATTCTTCAATTTCGACAAGCAAATCGTGGTTTCGAAGGTGTTAGCGTAACGCCAAGTGGAAAAATCGTTGCGATTGTTCAAAGTACACTAGACGTGGATGGCGCGACAGGTACTAGTGAAAAAACAGCTTTATTTACACGTATTGTTGAATTTGATCCGTTAACGAAAAAAACGAAAATGTACGCATATCCCATCAATAAAGCCGATTATAAGTCACAAAAAGATGCAAAACTTGGCGACATTTATGCACTTAGCGATACGAAGTTTTTAATTATCGAACAAGGTAAAGATATAAATAAAGTGTTGCAAAATAAAATATATGAAGTCGATACGTCCCTCGCTACAGATATTAGCAATGTACTGTATCAAGGAAAAGCACTTGAAACAGCAACTGATTCTACCCAAATTTCAAATGTCATTTTCGCCACAAAAAAATTACATACTGACTTACGTACGCTTGGCTACACGTATGAAAAAGCAGAAGGTCTTACCGTACTAAACAAAAACAGAATCGCCGTAATTAACGACAACGACTTTGGCCTTTCAACCGTTATCAAAGGCCCATCAGAAGATATAACTGAATACACTTTTGACGCTGTCAATAAAGCATTTCTCTTAAAAGAAAAACAAGTACCTGCTACAATTGAGTTCAGAGAGAACAATGAAGTGAGTACACTGTGGGAAATTCCAACGCAAACCCCGCTTCTACTTACCCCACCTACACTGCGTGGCGTATCGAACGAAGAGATTACAAATCAAAACGTGACCTTACACTGGAACATTGGAAACGCAACGTTAAATAACAAAAAAATTAAGAACGGACTCATCATTACAAAGCCAGGAACGTATAGCGCAACTGTGCAAACTCTATACGGAGAACAAACGCGTGTTACTTTTACAATTGATAAACAATCTCCACGTATTATTGCGAAACAAAAAGGGACATCTTTACAAGGAACACTTTCTGAAGCGGCAACATTACAACTTCAAGAAAAAAATGGTGTTGTTGTCTCTCAAAAAAATATTGCTGGTCAATATCAGTTTAACTTCTCCATTGCAGGGTATAAAAAAGGAACACACTTACGCCTTTTAGCAACGGATTCTGCTGGAAATCAAAGTATCAAAAGTATTATTGTTCATTAGAAAAAAGCCAACACACGAATCATCCCGTGTGTTGGCTTCTCCTATTTTTCGTGTACCTTAGCTGATAAACTGCATAAGGGCAAAGTTCTTTTCTTTACACGTTTGCAAATATGTATACAATTCATCATAAGATTCCGTTATGTATGCTTCGTCTTCATCACGAATTGGCGTATCAAACGAATACACTTCGACCTCATCCCACGATGTTTCTTTGAGAAGTGTTAAAAAATGTGAAAGTGTAGGTAGTGCTTGTGCCATCGCACGCACTTCTTCTGCATGCATATACATGACAGGGTCATAGCCAAAGTCCAACGCTTCATCAAATACTTGTCCACCAAAAATGATACCCACATTTTCTAAACCACTACTATGTAAAACATAACCAATTACATCCCACGCTTTGCCGATATCGCAACTATATAAAACCTCTTTTGCTGAAAAATCATTAAATCCATCGCCTTCAATTCGATCAAATGCAAAATCAGCAATTTCATCATGATTGCTTTGCAAGTAGCGTAGCACCTGTTCACTCATACCAATCGCTTCAAAATTCATACTCATATCCTTCACTCCTATTCCAATAGTCTTTCTTCATTAATCTATAATAATGATGCAATCGTTCTTCATTGTTTAGCGATAATAATATCTTGTTTACTGAAAATTCATGCTTAAATCCAGCCTTTTCAATGACTCGTTTCGAACGTAGATTTCCTTCAAAATGACCACACCATATACAGTCTAGTTTTAAGGTATGAAAACAATAGGAAACTATAATACCGACAGCTTCTGTCATGTATCCATTATTCCAATAGTCCGGATGTAACGCATAACCAAGTTCGCGTTGCGCATTATGTCGCACCGTTTTTGAAGGTTTCGTTCGATGAATACCGATACTTCCAATCAATTTTCCACTTTCTTTGATTGTTATTCCATACACTTCTTTTCCATCTATAAACGATTGTACAACTCTTCTTGTTTCATGCTTACTACTATGTACATTCCA
>JBOFGC010000517.1:0-2837 GCA_051648945.1 Bacilli bacterium | reverse complement strand
AAAAGACTTCACAGGAAAGTATTTACCACATATCAATGTGTGCTGGCTTGTTTTCAGTGAGCAATATATTGAAAAGTATTATGACGAGATTATTAAAAATCGTAATGTAATTGAATATCGTGGACCAGACATCATTTCTAAGTCACAGATGATTGCAGATAACAAAGAAACAGTGGAACAGTGTGAAAAGCACGGGTGTGTTTATCATTTGATTGACCAAGCCTATGATGTATCCGTCGATATGGACATCGTCCTTTCAACGGAACGTCTACATTTTCGTAGAATTAGGAAGGAAGATGAGCAAGAACTTTGTAAAATCCTACAGGACGAAGAGATTATGTATGCATGGGAACACGGGTTTAGTGCGGAAGAAGTGAAGGCGTGGATGGCTAAAAATGTAACCCGATATATCAATGAAGGATTTAGTTATTGGGCTGCAATTGAGAAAGAAACAGGACATATAATCGGTCTAATGGGACCGTTAGTAGAAGAAGTTTGTGGTGAACAACACGTTGGCGTTGCCTATATTTTAGATAAAGCTTATTGGCATAAAGGGTACGCAACAGAAGGTGTGAAAGGGTGCATTATGTATGCGTTTGATGCATTAAAAGCGCACAAAGTGATCGCTCAAATACGTCCAGAAAATACGGCATCGCGCCGGGTTGCAGAATCTTTAGGTATGACAGTTGAACGTGAGATTGTGAAAGTATATAAAGGGAAAGAAATGCCGCACTTGATTTATACACTATCACGTGATTTGGAATAAAGAAAAAACAACCGCCACTGTAGAGAGTGTGGCGGTTGTTTTTTCTTATTTTTGCACCAACGGAATCTCAACAACGACTTTAAACAAATCGCCATCGATAGCGATTGTGAACGTCCCACCTTGAATTTCTGTTAAACTTTTCGCAATGGAAAGTCCTAGGCCGCTACCTTCACTACTTCTTGCTTCGTCACCTCGTTTGAACCGTTCTAATAATTCTTCAGCGTGCACATTCAGTTCAAAAGCAGACGTATTTTTTATGATAATTTTCGCGTTGTTTTCAGATGTTTCTACATCAATATAGACACGTGTTCCTGTTAATGCATATTTGAAAACATTGCTAAACAAGTTCTCGATTGTGCGCCATAGTAGTCGACCATCCGCTTGTACAACAACAGGAGGTTCAGGCAAGGTTAGTTTAAAAATGAGACCAGACGGCTGTATCTTATTTTCGAGCTCACCGATTCCTTGCGTGAGAAGCGCGTTAACATTGATACTTCCAAGCGTTACATCAATATTGCCACTACTTGCTTTGGCAGCCTCAAATAAATCATCGGTAAGCATTTTTAGTCGCGCCGATTTTTTTTCCAAAACAGCGATGTATTTAGCCATGTTTTTTGAGTCGACACCTTCTTTTTGAATGAGTTCAATGTACGTAATAATCGACGTTAAGGGTGTTCGAATGTCGTGTGATACATTCGTTAGTAGTTCAGTTTTTAATCGCTCACTCTTCGTTTCATTGTGAACAGCTACTTTTAGACCTTCAGTAATGTTGTTAATATCTTTGGCTAACGTTGCATAAATGTTAGTACCATAAATAGGAATGATATGATCTAAATTCCCATTTTGGAACTGTGCAAGCCCTTCTTGAATATGATGCATTTGGCGTGCTTTTTTTGGAGTGACAAGCAGCATGCGCCAAAAAACAGGAAGTGACCGAACAACGTTGTTTAGCCTTTTCATCATCGTTGTCAGTACAATGTAAGTGAATGATTGTTTGAAAATAGTTTTTGCTTTTATTTTTCGTACGATAGATAGTGTGAAACAGAGTACGGCTGCCACACAGATAATCACTACAAGTGCAAAAAAAGAGAACGGTACATTGCCGATATAACCGTATTGTTCGAGAATAAAAAAGGGAAATGCAATACATAGTACGATGCCAAAGAAAAGGATTTCAGAGTATAGCTTGTCCATGTTAGGTAGATGAATTCCGTCATCCTTCGTGTTTTTACCAGCAGCAAAAATTAAATAACTAATAGCGAGAACAATGCCAAACGAACAGAGTAGTATTGACCAGACAATCGTTTCAAATTGCTTCATTTTTTCTAACCAAATATCTTCACGTTCTGCAATATAGGCATCTGACGCTGCCACGTAGAGTATCTGTTCATCCATGCTTGGGAAATAACGCGTGTACGATAACGTAGAATTAACCATTCCATTTTCCGCGATGTAGTACACAGGTTGGTTTTCAAAGAAATCCAGTGGTTGATCGTTATTTTTAATGATTTTTTTTCCGTTTTTCACGTAATAGTGAATACCGTTCAACGCATCGATTTCCTTAAGTTGAACATCTTTCCGTGCACTGTTACGTGAGTCTTTTGGAAGGGTACTCGCATCCATTAGCATTTCTATAATATGGTTGATTTCATCTGCTAATTCTATACTTTGTGTATAATCAGATTTCCCAAGCGATGTGATGCCATCTGCTAAACGAAGGTTGATATACGCTGTAATTGTACGTAATGAAAATACGCTAAGTACAAGAATTGTAATGCAAGCTATCGTTTTTAGCGCGATATGATATTTATAATTTTTCAATTTTATAGCCAACTCCCCATACTACTTTAATATATTTTGGTTCTTTCGGATTGATTTCAATTTTTTCTCGAATTTTACGAATATGGACGGTGACGGTACTCAAAGAGCCAACAGGTTGTTCGTTCCATACTGAGGCATAGATGTTCTCAATTGAGAAGACTTTTCCGGGATTGTCAGCAAAAAGTTTAAGAATCCGATACTCAACAGGCGTCAGTTTGACGAAGTTTCCGTCGACGCTTACTTCTTTCGT
>JBOFGC010000516.1:0-7150 GCA_051648945.1 Bacilli bacterium | reverse complement strand
TGTCGATATTACCAAGCAGCGTGTACTAATCTTCTCACCGATGAAGTTGGAGTTAATGTACGAATTACAGGAGGAACTGGCGAAGAAACACGGTGTAAAAGTAGTTACAGTCGATTCGAAGTCAAAAGATGTGCGCGGTTCAGACTCGTTCAAAACGTTTAACGCGTTGGTAAAAGGTGACGGCGAAGTGGACGCAAATATCGTACTTGCTACGTCGATTTTAAACACTGGAGTCGACATTCATGACGTTTTTGACCACACTTGGGTACTGAACAGCCGTGACTTATCGACTGTTTTACAGGCGTATTCACGCGATCGTGGTGCTAAGAACGTTTTCACACTCGCTGTCCAAGAACGTGACTTTAAAGCGAAAATCTGGGACGAAGACGCTGAGAAATTCGTTGAAGTACCTGGTGAACGCTTGAAGATCAGCACGAAACCGTACTCAAATACACCTGATTTATCGGCTGTACGTTACGAAGAAGCTATTACGCGTGACTTGTTAGACGATACGACGGTCTACATCAGTAAAAACGACTTGGGACAAGCTGTTATCGTGAACGAGATTTACGAAATTCAGAACAGTAACTACCAGGAATATATCCGACACCAAATGTCACCAGAGTTATTGAAGCGCTGTTTCTATCGCTTGAATATTATCACGAAGCATACACATATCGGTTATGTCCCGTTCGATAGCGGCGCTGACGTCCCAAGTCCGAAAAAGAAGCCAGAAGTGGCGTTTACGATCGGAAAACAGTGGCGTGACCTGCTGGTTAACGAAATTAACGCGCGTCGTCAGGGCGCTGCGGTGCGTAAACGTGTTGACACGGTCTACTATCCAATGCAAGCAGATACGTTCGACAAGTTTAAGAACGACGAAGAGTTCAAATTGGCGAAAAAAGTGGCAAATCTAGCTACGACTGCCGAAAAATATCGGTCAATAAAGGCTGAACTCATTGTTGACGGACTGATCGACGTTTGTGCGCAGTTCAGAGCGCAACAACAGGTTACTACACTGAAATATTCGGCGGTGGAAGCTGTCGTGATCGAACTTGGTGGGCGCTTGGTCGGTGTATCAGGGTCAAAACTGGTACATGACCGCGTGTCGACAATTGTAGACCGCGATATTCCGGCTTCCGAGTTCAAAGTGTGGCTCAAGAACGAGTTCAAACCGCTAATCACGGCGCGTGGTTCTGAGAAGATCGCGTTGAAAGGGTTGGAAGCGAAACTAACCGGATTCGGTTATGAGGTGTCAAAAGGTCAAAAACGTGTTGGAGCTGACCGAGTTCGCTTCTATCACGTCAAACGCAAATAACGAAGTTAAGGTGGTTTTGAATCACCTTTTCTGCTTTTTATAGTCAAAGCGTTCCAAAAACGAACCAAAAGGTCAACTTTATCATCTATACTATTAGACGACTCGACTTTTTGGTCAAAAAATGGAACGGGTGGGGAAATGGAAGGTTAGTGTAACCCCCAAGCGAAAATTTCTGAATCATGACGAAACTTTGACATTCGAAGTAATTTAATGCTAAAAACGTAATTTTGTCCCAAAAATGAACCAAAAGGTCAACTTTATCATCTATACTATTAGACGACTCGACTTTTTGGTCAAAAAATGGGACAGAACGGAAAACGAGTGCAGTGTAGCCCTTCCAAGCGAAAAACGCAGTTATCCACTTGACAGTAGTTCCCAACTGATTGTATACTGTATACGGAGGTGATTCTAATTGAATACTGTAATAAATCTCATCTTGATTTCAAGTAGCTGTTACTGGGTCTATGTCGGACTTAAGCACAAAATTGCGCCGTTGGTGTATATAGGTACAGTTTGCGCACTGATCGGAGTAATGCTGCTGCTTGGATAATTTGCGCGCTTGGCGCTATGAACCGATTGACAGATGACGGACATGGGTGCTTATGATGGTTCATTGTATTGTAATACCGCTCAGACTCGCTTCTAACGGCTCAAAACGTTATTACGCAACACATAACCCTACAATAGCGTTCAGACCGCTTATATTCGCTCCTAAGCGCCCAGAGCGTTATTACGCAACACATACCCCCACAATAGCGCTGAGAACGCTTATATTCGCTTCTAACGGCTTTTAGCGTTAACAGTGAATAAATACGCCACAATAGCGCTGAGAACGCTCAGAATCGCTCCTAAGCGCTCAAAACGTTATAAACACCCAAATACCTCAACCACCGCGCTAAGCGCATACACAACCGCTTAGCGCGGTTTTTCTGTTTAATAACGCATTAAAGCGCTGTTAACGACTTGTGTACACTAATCTCTTTCTCAGCTTAAACTAACCACTTAAAACTTTTTTACACCAAATGTCACATTTCCGCTTGACGCGCTCATGACAGCCGTGTTATACTCAGTTCATCGCTTACAGAACAAGCCGATATTTCGGTGAACAAAGAATTAAAACGTTAAGCGAGAACTAAAAAAAGTGAGGGACTTATCATGAACAACTTTTCAAACATTATCAAGAACGACGCAAACGCGTTACTACTCGGACGTAGCGCAGACTTCGACGTGGATAACGACACTTACGAACTTTTCGACGGTGAAGAGTTCGGATCATTCGAATATTTTACGAAACGTGGTGCTTTGGTCGCTATCGAACGCGCAACTGATCGCGTTATCTACTTTCCGGAACATAGTGCGCCATATAGCCGCGGTTACGATGTATTCGGGCAGACGTACTTGTTAACATACTTCCGATATAAAGAACTGAAACGCGACTTCGCCGAACCTTTCCCGGAATGGTTGGGGAAAGCGACATTCCGCGGAGCAATCGCCAAACCTTACGAGACACGAGGTATTAAATAATGGTGTACTTGGGAAGTAAAAACAGGATTTCAAAATATCTAAAACCTATCATCGAGAGTTATATCACACCAGACGTGCGACATTATGTCGAACCTTTTGTTGGCGGTGCGAACATGATTGATAAGATTGAAACGCCACACGGCGTAGTGAAAATCGGTTGCGATAATCACGAAGAATTAATCGAGTTACTCAAAATTATACAAGAGTTTCCAGAATATCTACCTGATGAAATCGACTTCGAAACGTACGCAAAAGTGCGTGCGAACAAAAACGATTATCCGAAATGGTACGTAGGTGCTGTTGGTTTCGGTGCTTCATACGGTGGTCGATACTTCGACGGTGGTTACGGACGTGACTCTTCTGGTGGGCGAAGTATAAGTTCCGAGCGTTTTAAAAACATGCGACACCAATCAGAACGTCTGAGCAACACCTTATTCGTACACAAATCATACGATACAATCAACTACGAAGTCATGTCGAAAACGGTGTTTTACTGCGACCCTCCATATCGTGGAAGTAAGCAATATTCAACAAGTAAGAATTTCGACCACGAAGCATTCTATGATTGGTGTCGTAATGTTGCTAAATGCGGACATGTGGTACTAGTGAGTGAATACAATATGCCGGAAGATTTCACATGTATTTGGGAAAAAGAGCATTCTGTCAACTTAGATTCACTTCGTACTGGTAAAGTTAAACGTGTTGAACGGTTGTTTACTATATCACCACAATAGCGCTCAGAACGCTCAGAATCGCTTCTAACGGCTTTTAGCGTCATCGACGCCCAAATACGTCACGCCGTCACAAAACGCGCGCTTGACGCTTTAAACCAGCTATACGCCACGAAAGGAGATCAACCATGAACGACAATCTGTACTACATCGCAGCTGTCCACCGCAAAGCGTTACATGAATGGGGCGCGGAATCAATCGAATACCGATTTCTCGTACTTACCGACGAAAACAAATTTACCTGGACATACGGTGATGACGCGTCTTACTTCACGTTACAAGAAATTGTAGCGTTAGCTGAATCAATCGACGATCCAAACAACTGGGTCGATCACGAATCTTACGAATACGGACTATTACGCGAACGCGACCTTATACCGGTCGAACCGTTCGATTCGCGCTTCATGACTTAGCCACTGTATATACACTGCATACCACGGAGGAAACAACATGTACAATATCGAACATTTACCAGATTTCAACGCATTCAAAACCGAATTAGAATCGGTGTTAACTTCCACTTTCACTTCTGTTTCGTTTTCAACACCGAAACGACAACGCGATGAATCAGGTCGGTTCACGCGCTTTTCAATCGTCTTACACCCGTACGGGCTAATCATTACATACTGCGTCGATTCTGACACATTCTATATCAACTCTACCTGCGCAAGACAAGCCGGTTCGTTAATCAATCTGGTCGTGTTGAAGACAATCTGCGCCGCTATTAGTAACCAAGTAATCACATCGAAACTGACAACGGGGGAATGAGTCAATGAATAACCAATTATACGTCAACAACAACGGTATCGAATACTACATTCTCGCTTCTAACGCTGATCGCGCGCTACTATTCGACTTCAACGCGGACAAATACGTCATCGCTTCCGGATTCGACGCTCACTCGCCTGTTTGGGGGAACGGACGCTACTTCTTCGAGTTCAACGACGCTATCCTCGCTTGGACGCTGACAAAAGCCGAATCAGAAGACTACTTAGCCTGGGATCTCGAAGATTTCGGTCAGGAGATGTTCTTGGAAGACTACGAATAATCGACTTAAAATATCATGAAAAACGCGCAAGAAATCAAGTATTGCGCGCTTCGTATGGTATAATGGTAACATAAACGAACTAGACGGTGTACCCTACCATAAACGGGAGCTAAAAAAAGCGGTGTACCCTACCATAAACGGGAGCTAAAAAAAGCGGTGTACAGCACCATAACACACACGGAGGTATTTACATGCAACGTTACCAGTTAACAGCTACATTTGAAGAATTACAGGACTTACGTGTCATTTCCGACACTACAGATTACAGTGCGTCATCAATCGAAGAATTCGCGCACGGAATGATCGAAGACGTGTTCGCGTGGTTTATGAACGAAACACGCAACGGTACACATCACCAAGCGACATTCGTCCACGTGTTACGCATTTTACCGCTTGTAGAATTGATCCGCTTCTTAACACACGTCGATTTTTACGACGACTTCGATGAGTCACAACGCGACTTAATCGAATCAGCGCTACATGAAGCGTTGTCAATCGAAATGTAAATCGACAGGGGGTTGTAAACATGTACACATTGATAGATTTCTTTGATCCGATGATTAATACTACCATTGTCCGCGTTTACGTGGTCGACAATTCTACACCGATTTTTTACGGGACTATATCGGACGCTGCTCGGGTGTTCGATATTTCATTCCTCGATTTCAGCGTTGTCAGCTGTACTAATCAACGTACACACCTTGACATCTACGTTGAAGAAGTTCCGGAAGTCTTCTCCGATTTGACACATACTCGCGTCACGTTCGGTCAGAACGATTTTTACGACGCTAAACTCTGCGTTGTCGATCACCGACTCGGTTTAGAACTTACGAACGAAGCTACTACTTGTCTATACAGGTTAGACGAACTACGCGTTGTCGGCGGAACACGTTACGTGCTACAACTGGAGGTGTTATAATGGTCAACGAATCGTTAATCAACGATCAGCTCGACCATGAACTCGGAACATTCGTCCGCAGTCAGGTCACTGAATTGGAAGAAGCTTTCGGTTACTGCACGATGTCGCTCGTCGGTGTATTCGAAGATCTCTCCGATTTACAGCGGTCACATACCAACGAAATTGCCGATGACGACGATTTATTCGAACGTGTCTCAGAATTACACGATATGCTCTATCCGTTGGTAGAGTCGATTTGCGGGTGTGAGACATATGCGTAAAAACGTCATCATTATCGGTTCAACAGCTTCCGGAAAAGACTACTTACGCTCGTTACTCGAAAAAGACGGATACGTTCACTGGAAGACGAGAACGACGCGTCCGAAACGTCCAAACGAGTCCGATACGCATAAATTCGTGTCAAACATCGACAAAAACACCTGTGTCACGTATTCAGAGTACACACTCGCTGACGGAACTGACGTCACTTACGCGCTCGATGTAGTCGACTTATTACGCTGTGACGCGTCAAAACCGCTCGTAGTGATCGCCAACCCGTCAGAAGTGGAAGTTATCCGCGAAGCAATCGAACCGAGCATTACAGTGTGCCTACACGTCGAACAAGATACGTTACTCTACCGTCTCGCTAAACGTGGCGATGATCCGAAAGAAGCGTGGCGTAGAATCGTATCCGACGCTGCCGATTTCGACCGTTTCAAAGTTACCGATTTTATCGCATTTCCGGACGCTGAATCAGCTTTCGAATATTTATCGGTAAACATGAGCAAGTAAGTAGCGTAAAAACAACAAGTACGATATAATAATAAATGTCAGGGAGAGATACCCAGACGATATCAAAACGAAAAAACACACGAGGTGAAAAACGATGGCATTACAACCAACTACGGTAGCTATTCGCGGTATCTTATCTTACCCGAAATTAGCTGAAAAAGTCGCTTTCGAGAAAAACGACCCTGCGTTCTCAACGACGGTCTTAATTCCGAAAGAAGACACTGAGACAATCGCGAAAGTCGAAGCAGCTGTTCGCGCAGCAATCGAAAAAGACGTGAACGGAAAGAAAAAAGCTTACATGCAAGTTCCAGCCGTGTTACCGAAATTATTAAAAGACGGTGACGAAAAATTAGACAAAGACGGAAATCAACGTCCAGAGTTCGCTGGAATGTGGTTCTTGAACGTGTCTAACAAATACGACGACAGCATTACTCTCGCTAACAAAATGGTGCAAGTCACTGATAAAAAAGTGATTAAAGATTCATTCGTTGGTGGAATGGAAGCTGATGTTTACGTCGACTTCTGGACTTACCAATATTCAGGTCGCAAAGGCGTTTCAACGAAATTGTTAGGTGCGAACTTAACTGGAAACGGTGAACCATTCGGCGGATCAAGCGATGTTGCTGACATGTTCGGAATCGTGAAAACGGAATCAGTGTTCGAAGACGAATTACCGTTTAACTAAAAATATTACGCAGTCCGGATCGGGATAAACCGCGCTGCCCGTTAACAAAATTAACGAAATCATGTCGCTTTCGTGGACGCGAGAGTCACCCGAGACACCACGGCGCTTTCAAGCTACGACCGGAGCTATAACCGGTCAACACATACCGAGCGTG